>JAGLDI010000062.1 GCA_023145655.1 Desulfuromusa sp.
CTCGGGGCCGCCAGAAATGAATTGATCAAATTAATTAAGCATAAGAATGAAGCCGTTTTGGGAAGTGCCGGGAAGGCTTGATTAATATTTATCGAAATTCAGAATGTTACACAAGGGGCCACTATTTGCAGAAATAGTGCCCCCTTGGTTGTTGCGGGTTGAGATACTGTTTTTATGATTTTTCGGGGTTTTCTTCAGTTTCAAACCATCGATAAACAATTCCAGCTAAAATAGCCCCAACGATAGGAGCAAGCCAAAAAAGCCATAATTGTGATAATGCCCAATTTCCCTGAAAAATTGCCACACCAGTACTTCTGGCCGGATTAACTGATGTATTTGTCACTGGAATACTGATCAGGTGAATCAGAGTTAAACCCAGACCAATGGCGATAGGGGCAAATCCTTGCGGTGCACGTTTATCTGTTGCCCCTAAAATAATGATGAGAAACATAAATGTCATAACAATTTCAGTGACCAGTGCCGCAATCAAACTATATCCCCCCGGGGAGTGTTCCGCATACCCATTTGCGGCAAACCCGGCGGCAACATCAAAACCGGCTTGACCGGTAGCGATAACATATAATACGGCTGCTCCAGCTATTCCCCCTGCCACTTGAGCAACAATATAGGGACCAAGTTCAGCAGTCGGAAATCTGCCACCAGTCCAAAGGCCAAATGAAACAGCGGGGTTAAGATGGCAACCCGAGATATGACCAATAGCAAATGCCATGGTCAATACGGTCAATCCAAAGGCAAAGGCGACCCCCAATAGCCCAATACCAACATCTGGAAATGCTGCTGCCAAAACCGCACTGCCACACCCCCCCAATACCAGCCAGAATGTTCCGATGAATTCAGCTCCTAGTTTTTTTGATAACGCCATTCTTTGCTCCTCTCGTTTAAAAAATATTACTCGAAGAATCGCCAATTTAATCATTTAATAAAGTAACACTAAAATTGTAATGATTCTAGTCTGGAAGAATATTAGTTTGGAATTTTTCAGTGAATATGATTTTTTCGATAAGGAAATGATAAGAGACGTTGTTTATTGTTCCATCGCGATGGTAAAAAAAACATGGACTTTGACCCAAGACTTTCAGTTGCTACTCATCTTTGTCATTCCCGCAAAGGCGGGAATCCAGGGGTTACTAATGGGTTATGGATTCCCGCTTTCGCAAGGATGATAATTGAAGTGATTTTTGATTTTCTTTTAAGGGGACTTTCAGTCCCGTATTCAAACCCATGCACTTTTGTAGTACATGGTGGTTTATTCATAAAGAGAATCAGCGGAAAGTTCGTAACAGAGCCCACACTGAAAGAATAATCAATAATGGCCAGAGGATGAGAAGGTCCACCCGGATATTTGTTTCCGGGCTATTGACTCGAATCAGCTCTTCCCATCCAGCGTAGAGCATCCAGATGATGGCGGTGACCAGTAGTAGCCGTGGACGTTTGATGGCCGTGGTTTTAGTGAGTTTTTGTCCGAAATAACCCACAAAAAATAAACCAGAAATGACCAGAATATTTTGTGGATTACCAACAAACAGTTGGGTCAAAAGATTCATATTATTATCTCAAAAACATACGGAAATATACACCGATCAGGCGGTTTCGTAGCCAATTCTTGTAAAGTCCGACGGTTCTTCTAGTGACAGCAGCTTTTTTTACTTTGAGTGGTTTTCTGCTCCTGTAATACTGGACACACCATCCCGATACACTCTTTATTCTGATGTTGCTGGTAACAGCCGATGATTGCATCAGCTTGTAATGGTATCGGTAGATATTCTTTCGATAACTCAGCTGCTTTTTTCAGACCCAACCAACAATCGCGTTGACAGCAGCGGGCTGCTTTGAGCTCAGCAATATCCGCCAGAACCAGTTGGGTTATATGTTGGATGATTTGCCGCTGTTCCGCTTTAACCGGGTTTGCCTGCAAGAGTAGGCTGAAAGCGATTCCCACTCCGGTTGCTGAACCACAGATGCCGGTAAATGCACAGCTGCCACCAATAATTTGATTGCCGCGCCGGATTGCGGTGGCGATCAGATCCGTTTCAATCTGCCCACCACTGTTCCGATAGGCGGTGACGATAATTGCTGGCATCAGGGCGTGATGTTCGGGACCGTGAACCGGAATTGATGGATGTTTGCGTAGTCGCGCCAGAATTTCGAGCATATCTGTTTCAGTCGCTTCAGTACAGAGGTGTTCCATGACATCCAGAGCATCCTCACTGTGGCAGTGATCACAAACGAAATGTTTTTTTCCACAATGTGAATTAGCAACGGAGGTCTGGCCACAATAATGGCACGCCAGTTCCAGTTCTTTATCGGGATAGATCAGATCACCGCCACAGACCATACAGCCGGAGCGATATTTGATGACGGAGGGTGCAGATGAGGCTGTTGTTTCCGGTGGCAGAGCACAGGCACAACCATCGGCTAGATCGAGATTGGTTACGCTGCCGTCATCACTGTCCAGCAGAAAAATATGCTCATCAAGATGTTCGGCCAGATGTTTGGCAATCCAGCTTTTTTGTCCAGGAAAAAGAACGGTTCCATCGGGGAGTGGTAGCTGTGGCAATGGCCCTCGATAAATGACTGAAACCTGCTGGCTGTTACCTGGTTTCCAAGCGGCAAAAGTCAGAGAAAAAAATGGATGATTGCGGACCACTCGGTAGGGGAAACGTTTGAGTAAGCGGATGTCGACAAAACCGGTTTCTTCCAGCAGTCCCACCAGATCTTTCTGCAATAAGGCTCCGGCAATGCACTCTCCCTGCAGTTCTGCATCGTTACGAATTGCAGCGTCAGGCTCATCTTCGCAGACAACATCTGAGACGACCAGTCGCCCACCTGGTTTCAGCGAGCGGAAAATCTCTGCAAATGCCCGCCGTTTATCAGCTGAAAGATTCAGGACACAGTTGGAGAGCATCAGGTCGGTGCTGTCGGTTTTCAGGGGCAGCTCTTCAAGGTATCCTTTCCTGAATTCAATGTTGTTATAACCAAGATTCTTGCGAACTTCAGCAGCACCCTTCTCAGCAATGGTAAGCATCGGATCAAGCATATCAACCCCAATACCGGTCCCTTTTTTGCCGATCAATCGAGCAGAAATAAAAACTTCAATACCCCGCCCGCTACCAAGATCGACAACTGTTTCACCTGCTTTGATCTGTGCATCCAAAACCGGACTGCCGCAGCCATAACCACGAAAACGATATTCCTCAGGGATGTGTGAAATATCCTCATCAGCATAACAGACCGGATTGAGGATATCCTCCTGGGTGTTGGTTGCAGCAGCACTGTAATAATTTTTGACCACCGTAAGACTATTCTGATCTGCAATTGCCAACAGACAGTTGGCATGGGTGAGGGCGACATGACCATGAGCACCACAGTTTTCCAGAATATCTCCCATTTTTAATCTCAAGCCCGGTTGGCCCAGTTCAGGCAGTCGAGTCGCTTCACGTTTGATCAGCCAGAAGATAATTTTTTCATAGAGAGGGAGGTAGGGGTCTGTCCCGGAAAACTGGCTGCCGTGAATCCAGGAGTGATCAAGATCACCTCCACCGGTAAAGTAACGGAGGGGATCATCACTCTGTGCGATGGTTGCCCGACGGATTTTTTGTAATATCGGACTGCTATGCCAGGTTTCAGCCAAAGTTCCAGTCAATGGGGTTTTTAGTTCCTGATTTCCTACCAGTGCTGCTGATGGGTAAAGGTTTCCATCAGGACCAATCGCCGCAGATTCGCAGCCGCAGCCGCTCCCATCATGGATGGTGCCAGCCGGGGCAAAAATCTGGGTTTGCAGCGCGGCTAAATTGTCAATCTGAATTCCCAGCTGTTCGGCTTTTTCAACCGCGGCAATGAAGTGGGGGAAAATTTCATCCGCCGGGACAAATCCCCCCTGGTTACCGCGGCCCTGGATGAAATACCAGAGATAGTGGAGGTTGCTGGCCCCAATTTCCGCAGCAAAATCGACCAATCCTGCCATGTCATTCAGATTACGCCGCTCCACACACATCGACAGGGTAAACGGAATCCCCCGTTGTTTGAGTGCCAGTAGCTGTTTCCGCAGCTGAACAAAAGTTCCCTGGCCACGGATCGTATCATGCCGATCATCCAGCCCATCAACACTGATCTGCAGGTGTACCCGGCTCAGGTCAAAATCGTCCGTCAACTTTTTTTCCAACAACAGTCCATTGGTAAGGATCACCACATGACACTCTGGGAACTCAAGTAGTCCAGATAAAATTTTTGCAAACTCCGGATGGAAAAATGGTTCACCTCCAGTTAAAGCAAAAATCTTGCAACCAAGTTCCACCGCTTCTTGTGCCCGGCTCAAAATCAGTTCAGCACTCATCTCCTCAGTGGCGGTCGGGCCAGAGGTAAACAGGCAGTGCTGACAACTGAGGTTGCAGCGGTTGGTGATGTGTAGCCAGAGCTCATTTAAATGATCGGTTTTTAGATATTGATAACGCCCAGAGTAATCAATGGCAGGAGCATCAGGCAGCCTGGATAGAAATTTATCCCGGTAAATATGGTCTTTTCCTTTATCAGGTGATTGCAGCAACTCTGCACCATTGTGATTGGGGACAAACCAAGTCGGACGGTCGGTACGAATATAGATTGGTAGTTGTTCAAATTCGTATCGCGTCCAAAGTTGTGGATCATAAGCCATAAATTTATTCCTTGAGTCACTCTTGGTTTGAAGTATTTTACCGACAGGGTGATTGAGATGACAATTAAAACATAAATTCTTACAGTCTGAATGTGATATAGGCTGCTTTGCCGGGTGGACCATCATTGGTTGTTCGGGAACTGACAACGCTAATAATTTGAAAAAAATGTGACGAATCGGGGATCATCCCTGAGCTGAATCAAGTCCTCTGGACGATCGACATCATTTAAAGTTTGGAGAACTGATATTTTGAGGCCAAGCTGGGTGCAGATCGCCACTGTTTGCGTGTAGACATGTTCGGTTCCCCAGTCAATATTGGCAAACAGTTCGGAGGTGAAAGAGCTCATGCCGAGCAGGTAATATCCCCCATCTGCCGCTGGACCCAGGACAATATCGTGATGGTCCAGTTCTTGGTCTGCCTGATCGAGGATCTCTGATGTGAGCTCGGGAACATCGGTTCCAATTCCAATGACATGTTTTCTGCCCAGTGTAAAAGCGGTGTTGAAGGCAGATGCCATTCGCTGCCCAAGGTCTCCTCCCAACGGCTGGGCAAGGTATTGCAGTTCCGGTCCAAGCCAGGTCTGGAATTTTTTCAATTCTGCACCGGTAAAGTGCACAGTGATGTTCCTACCGTTTTTTGGGTTGAACAAGTCAGTCGCTTGAGCTGTGGCAATAGCCGCCTCCGTCATCTGCTGGTGTAATTGTGCAGCCCCTTCTGTCCCGAGTGCTGGGATCAGTCGGGTCTTTGCTTCTCCGGGAGTTGGATAACGGCTAAAAATCAAGAGACTGAAGCTTGTGGTCAAAGACATCTGATCCCTTACGGTTTTTTGACTTGGGGGAAGAGGATTGTTTTAGTCAACTCCTTGCCACTGCGCTGCAGCTTTAGTTCAATTAAATCCCCCGGACTTCTCTTCTGTAACTCATAGATGAGGTCAAAGGGCTGTACCAGGAGTTGCTCATCAATCTGGATGAGAATATCCCCCTCTTGCAGTTCCTGCTGCTCTGCAATTGAGTCAGGAATCACTCCTTTGACAATCAACCCGCTATCAGCTTTATCTAGCATAATCCCCAGTTTAACTCCAGGGTTCGGCAGGTCTTCATACTCTGTAAAGGTGAGGAAATGGTAGGGAAGCATCGGGTAATCTGGCTTGATGACGTTCATCAACCGATCCTGCTTATCCTCCGGAATCTCCAACTCTTCTGATCCGATCAGCAGGTAGCTGACCGGAATACGTCGGAACAGGCGGCGGGGAATACCGAACCCGTAGCGGACATGATTACCTCCAGCGATCACCAGCACCTGTCGATTCTTTCCCTCACTGTTGAGATAGTTTGCCAGGTTCTGCGCCATGGTTTCATCCCAAAGGGTTTGCACCCGCTGAAAGCCATCGAGCATGGTTTTTCCCATTTTGTGATCACTGAAAAAAGCCTGAACCATGGCTTCCTGATAGGGGTCAGCGTGGTTCATATCGGGCAATTGTTGCTGCTCTTCCGCAGACAGTTCAGTCAAGGGGGTTCGGGCAACTTTGTGCTTAAGATTATTATCGGCATTGAGAGCCAGTAGGGGGATTTTATGCTCCCGGCAGTAGCTGAGCAAGGGGCGGTAGAAGGCAAAGTTCATCCGCCAGTTATGATACCAATCAACTTGCTGTAAAAACTCTTTCTCTGATAATTTACCGCTAATCCAGAGATCTAGAACTGGTTGCTGCGATGGCGTGAACATCTCCATTGCCAGGGTGATTTTGCCGGGATTATGTTGCTGCAGTGTTTGCAGAATCTCTTCCTGTAAACGGTGAGAAGCCGGATTGTCATGAGTTTCGCCGACAAAGATCACTTGTGTGCGACTGGCTTGCTCCAGCATGACCTCCTGATCAACATAAAATCCGGTTGGTAGATGAAGAATATCGCCGATTACCGGTTCGCGATCTGGGGGATATGGGAGCTCAGGGTCGCCCAGATATTGTGTGGCTGGCTGGCAGCCGATAAGTGAGACCATCGTGATCCATAGGGGGAGAAGGTGGTGTATTTTCATTATTCATCTTTCAGTAGATGTTTTTAGCGTAAAAAATTTCAGTCATTTCCTGCTCAAGAATTGCTTTTACTTTATCACGTTCCTCGTCAGACAGATCCGCATAGCTGGTTGCAAAGAGATATTGATTGAGATCAAAATCTTTGAGTAACATTTTAGTATGAAATAGATTCTCCTGATAGATATTGATATCGACACATTGGTATCGATCCCGAATTTCCTTACGGATATATTGTTGAATACTGTGAATCCGGTGATCGATATAATGTTTGCGCCCTTTGATATCCCGGGTAAAGCCGCGCACCTTGTAATCCATCAAGACAATATCGGACTCAAATGATGATATCAGGTGATTGAGTGCTTTTAATGGACTGATTCTGCCACAGGTTGAAACATCTATATCAACCCGGAAGGTGGAAACTCCCGATTTTGAATCAGTTTCGGGATAAGTATGGATACAGAGATGACTTTTATCCAGGTGGGCAACAACCAGATCAGGTTTGGGTTCAATCGGTTCTTCGGCAATCAGGATGGTGACCGATGCTCCCATCGGGTCGTAGTCCTGGCTGGAAATATTGAGAATATTGGCACCAAGAATGTCAGAAACTTCGGTCAGTATCCGGGTCAGTCGCTCAGCGTTATATTCCTCATCAATATATTCCAGGTACTCTTTGCGTGCATG
>JAGLDI010000063.1 GCA_023145655.1 Desulfuromusa sp.
ACTACTTCAATCTGTTTGCTGACAAAATCGGTATGAACCATGTAATTATCGCTAATTCCAAGGGTGTTTTGAGCAGTCAGTGCAGTTACTACACTACTGGCGTAACTGCCTAGCAGGGTGATGGTTTTGATATCGGCCTGGATGCCTGCTCCACCGCTGGAGTCTGATCCGGCAATGGTTAAAACCTTACCGTTTGGAGCCGGGTTGCTACGGTTAAACAATAGGGAATATTCTTTAGCGGCGCGGGCCGGATCACTATCTGCCATAATCCCGGAAATAACCGCAATTGAATCAGCACCAGCTGCCAGTGCATCATATGCGCCGTCGGGGGTGATGCCGCCGATGGCAACGACCGGAATTCGAACTGCTTTGCGGACCATGCTCAAGGTTTTAAGTCCAACCAGGTTGGCATCCTCTTTACTGTCAGTTGAAAAAATACTGCCAATGGCAATATAATCAGCACCGTGTGCTTCAGCCTTAAGAGCCTGATCTACATCATGAGTGGAGACCCCGATCAGTTTCTTGTGACCGAGTATCTGACGCGCCTGAGCAATGGACATGTCCTCCTGGCCAAGATGGACCCCGTCGGCATCAATCTTATGCGCCAGTTCTGGGAGATCATTGATAATAAAACAGGCTTCATGCTGGTGGCAGAGAGACTTGATATTTTCTGCCATTTTTTGGCGGTCATCCGGACGGATATCTTTAGCACGGTACTGGACAATCTTTGCCCCCCCCGTCAGCGCTGCTTCAATTTTAGTCAGCAACTTTCCGTCTTGATTGTTGTCCGTAATGAGGTAGAGACCGGAAAACATTGGCAATCTCCCTTTATTATTTAAAGTGATAAAAGATAATTCTGAGAATTTTAGAATGAAAATAACACAATTAATGCGATCGTATCAGCATAAAATCTTGGTGTCAATTAATCTTTAAGATTATAGGTACTTTACAGAAGCTTTCTGGCGGTATAATTTACACACGGTGTACGCTGATAATTTTTAATCGGCCTTGCGAATTTCGGGAGAAGATCTGGCGATGAACTATCCTTCCCGCCCAACTTGGGCAGAAATTGATTTGTTGGCACTAAAGCATAACTTACAGCAGGCGGTAAGTTTCTGTTCTGCGCCGCAACGTATTCTGGCGGTTGTTAAGGCCGATGCGTATGGACACGGCGCCATTCAGGTGACCCGGGCTCTGCAATCTTACGGAGTTCATGATTTTGCTGTGGCCACTTTGGAAGAAGCGCTTGAATTACGTCATGCGGGAATCTCCGATAATTTACTGGTTTTTGGTAGTTGTTTTCCTGGCCAGGAGGGTGCTTTTTTGCAGCACAATTTAATGCCGACTCTGTTGGATAAGGAAACTGCCTTACGACTTAATACCGAGGCGCTACGGCAGAAACTCCAGTTGAAGGTCCATTTGAAAGTTGATAGTGGGATGGGCCGGGTTGGTTTTCTGCCGCAGCAGTTGCAGGATTTTCTGCCACAATTGTCCCAATTAGATGGATTGGTAATTGAAGGTTTTATGTCTCACCTGGCCTGTGCCGATGAGTTGCGTTCTCCGGTGACAGCGGATCAGCAGGAACGGTTTCGGACGATGTTGGAAAGGGTGCGTCAAGCCGGGATTGAACCGCGTGAAATTCATTTGAACAACAGTGCCGGGCTGAGTGGTTGGGAGTGCCCTGAATGCACTCTGTCGCGTCCTGGGATCATGTTGTATGGGGGACTTCCCGGGGTCGATTTTTCTGCCAAGCTGGATTTGCAGCCGGTGATGCACTTGCGCAGTTGTATCGCTCAATTACGTCAGTTGCCCGCCGGGAGCGGTATTTCCTATGGACATTGCTATCATGCCCATACCGATATGCAGGTTGCGGTTTTACCGATTGGTTATGCCGATGGCTATAATCGCCTCTTCAGCAATTGTGGTCAGGGGATTTTGCGTGGACAGAAAATTCCGGTGATCGGTCGGGTCTGTATGGACTGGATTATGCTGGATGTCAGCACTCTCTCCAATGTCCGGGTTGGTGACTGCGTGACTCTGCTTGGCGAGGCTGATGGTCTATCGATTTTGGGAGATGATTGGGCCGAGCAGTTAGATACCATCTCCTATGAAGTTTTCTGTGGTGTCGGTAGTCGGGTTCCGCGGCGATATCTACCCGAAATATAGTGTTAAAAGCGGTTGTCAGCAGGGGGGAATCATGCTAATAAACCACTCAAATTTTAGTCGATCAGGCTGGCTCAAAAAAACTCTCTCATTGTATTTATAAAAAACCGTACAAAGTAAATCTCCAATATTTCTTGAACAGTACTGGCAGGTGACTGTCAGGTCATTTTTTATATCATTCATATTATTGGTTTATACACGAAAGGAAATAGCATGGCTGCTATCAAGCGCGCATTGATCTCAGTATCTGATAAAACTGGGATAGTCGATCTGGCTCGTGAATTGAACAGTTTTGGCGTTGAGTTATTGTCAACGGGTGGAACTGCAAAAATGATCCGAGATGCTGGAATTCCAGCAATGGATGTGTCTGACTATACTGGCTTTCCAGAGATGATGGATGGTCGGGTGAAAACTTTGCACCCTAAGGTTCATGGGGCTTTGCTTGGTTTGCGTGACAATCCTGAGCATGTTGATGCGATGGCTAAGCACAATATTGAAGCGATCGACATGGTGGTGGTCAATCTCTACCCTTTTGAGGCAACTGTGGCCAAAGAGGGCTGTAGCTTGGAGGATGCCATTGAAAACATTGATATTGGCGGCCCGACGATGTTGAGGAGTGCGGCGAAAAATAATAAATTTGTGACTGTTTTGGTTGATCCCGCAGACTATGCGCCGGTTATTGCTGAGATGAAACAGAATGACGGTGAAGTTTCAGTGGCAACTAACTTCAAATTGGGAGTCAAAGTTTATCAACACACAGCTGCCTATGATGGTGCAATTTCCAATTGGTTGGGTAAGCGTACCAGTGCTGATGCCGCCGATTTTGCTCCGACCTTGACTCTGCAATTTCAAAAAGCTCAGGGGATGCGTTACGGAGAAAATCCGCATCAGAAGGCCGCCTTCTACATAGAGAAAAATATAGCTGAAGCTTCTATTGCTACAGCACAACAACTGCAGGGCAAAGCACTCTCCTATAATAATATTGGTGATACCGATGCCGCCCTTGAATGCATCAAACAATTTTCCGAGGCTCCAGCCTGCGTCATCGTTAAACATGCCAATCCCTGTGGAGTGGCTACGGGGAGGAATCTTTTGGAAGCCTATCAAAGAGCCTTTTCCACCGATCCTGAATCTTCTTTTGGTGGCATTATTGCTTTTAATCAAGAGTTGGATACTGATACGGCCCAGGCAATTGTTGACCAACAATTTGTTGAAGTCATCATTGCGCCAAAAGTTGCCTCTGGTGTTTCGGCAATAATTGCTAAGAAAAAAAATGTGCGATTACTCGAATGTGGCATGTGGCCAAGTGAAACTGCTCAGAGACTTGATTACAAGCGAGTCAATGGTGGTCTGTTGGTACAGGAAGCAGATCTGTTGCTGAGTGCTGATCTGAAAGTTGTCACCAAACGGGCACCAACTGATAAAGAGCGCCAGGATCTTGATTTTGCTTGGAGAGTTGCTAAGTTTGTTAAGTCAAATGCAATTGTTTATTGTCGGGATGGTATGACGATTGGGGTTGGTGCTGGGCAGATGAGTCGGATCAATTCTGCAAGAATTGCTGCTATCAAAGCTGAACATGCTGGACTGGAGATTACTGGAGCTGCTATGGCTTCTGATGCTTTTTTCCCGTTTCGCGATGGTATCGACAACGCTGCAGCTGTTGGTATCACTGCCGTGATTCAACCTGGTGGATCAATTCGTGATGAAGAGGTGATCGCGGCAGCAGACGAGCATGGCATTGCAATGTTGTTTACCGGAATGCGCCACTTCCGCCATTGATGGCTTTGTTGGAAAACGAAAAGGATAAACGATGAAAGTATTGGTTGTTGGTGGTGGTGGACGTGAGCACACCCTGGTCTGGAAAATTGCGCAGTCGCCACTGGTGGAACAAATTTATTGTGCACCGGGAAATCCTGGGATTGCTGAACTGGCTGAATGTGTCCATATTGGTGCCGATGAAATTGATACACTGCTTGATTTTGCTCTGGCGGAGAAAATTGATTTGACGGTGGTTGGACCTGAGGTCCCGTTGACTATGGGGATTGTTGATATCTTTCAGACCGCCGGGTTGGAAGTGTTCGGTCCCGATAAGGCGGCGGCTCAAATTGAGGGAAGTAAGCGGTTTTCCAAAGATCTGATGGCTCGTTACAATATTCCGACGGCAGCTTATCAGAGCTTTTCTGATCATGCTCAGGCGGTTGCCTACATCCGCGAGCAGGGTGCGCCAATAGTCGTCAAGGCGGATGGGCTGGCAGCAGGGAAGGGCGTCATTGTCGCTATGACTGAAGATCAAGCGATTGCTGCTGTTGATGACATTATGCTCGATCAAGTTTTTGGTGACGCTGGTGCCAGTGTGGTTATTGAAGAGTTCATGGATGGTGAGGAGGCTTCTTTTTTCGCTTTTACCGATGGGAAAAATATCTTGCCGCTCGCTTCATCGCAGGATCATAAGCGTGTTAACGACAATGATGAAGGTCCGAATACCGGTGGGATGGGAGCCTACTCCCCGGCTCCGGTTGTGACTGCTGAACTCCATCAGATCATCGTTGACACTATTGTAAAACCGACGATTAAGGGGATGGCTCAGGATGGTTGTCCATACAGCGGTATTCTCTATGTTGGACTGATGATCAAGGATGGCAAGCCTCGCGTGGTGGAATACAATGCCCGTTTCGGTGATCCTGAGGCACAGCCGTTACTGATGCGGATGAAATCAGACATTGTTCCAGTGCTGCAAGCCTGTGCGCGTGGGGAGTTGCAGCAGGATTCTATCGATTGGCACGACAAGGCGGCTGTTTGCGTGGTCCTCGCCAGCGGTGGCTATCCTGCAGTCTATGAAAAAAATCTACCGATCAGTGGTCTGGATCGTGCTGCTGAAATAGAGGATTTGATGGTTTTTCATGCCGGAACTGCCTTGAAAGATGGTCTGATTGTCAATCAGGGTGGTCGGGTGCTTGGGGTGACCGGGTTGGGAGATACTGTCAGGGATGCAATCGATAAGGCTTATGCCGGAGTCAAGGTTATCCATTGGGATAAAGTTCATTATCGGCATGATATTGGTGCTCGGGCTTTGAATCGCTGATGGCGTCGCAAAAAGTCCACCCTGCTGTGTTACGGTTTTTTTCAGGATCTCGACATACTGATGTATGTCTTCGCCCCTGAAAAAATCCCAAGCCTTGCAGGATGAAATTTTTGCTTAGCCATCGTATCTACGCATCAATTTTAGAAAGACCATATAAGATAGGGAGATATAAAGAAAATGAGTGATAAAAAACCGGTTGTTGGGATTTTGATGGGTAGCGATAGCGACTACGATATCATGGTCGAAGCCGCCAAAGTGTTGAAGCAATTTGAGATTCCTTTTGAGATGATTGTTTCCAGTGCTCACCGTACCCCAGAGCGGACTATGCAGTATGTTCGGGGCGCCCGTGATAAAGGGATCAAGGTGCTGATCGCTGGAGCTGGTGCGGCAGCTCATTTAGCTGGAGTCGTGGCAGCAGAAACCGTGTTGCCGGTGATTGCCGTGCCGATTGATGCAACCTCCATGCGTGGCCTTGATGCGTTGTTGGCAATGGTGCAGATGCCCGCAGGAATTCCTGTTGCAACCATGGCAATCGGTTTAGCGGGCTCACGTAATGCCGGTATTTTTGCTGCACGGATGCTGGCAACTGAGAATCTTGAGCTGGAGAAAAAATTATTACAATTCAAGCAGGATATGGCTGCTGGAGTGATTAGGAAATCAGATCTGGTACAGAAGAAGATGGCGGACGATGGACTGATTTAATCAGCTTTAAATTGTATACAATATACAGTTTTCAGTTGACATCTGCGATATTTTTGATTTAATTTGCTATCGGTTAGCAAGCATCTAATAATTTAACGGGAGGAATTACAGATGAAAAAGTTACTCGTACTGCTGATTGTTGCTGCTTTTGTTGGCACAGCATTTGTTGCTATTGCCCAAGACAAGGGTCCTGCTTCAATCAAGATGGACAAGGCAAAAACTGGTGTGGTCACTTTTGATCATGCAAAACATCAAGCTGATGTGTCCGATTGTAGCGCATGTCACCACACCGACGGTTTTGAAAAATGTAGCAGCTGTCACGAAAAGAAAGCTGACGGCAAAAAGCCCGCTTACAAAAAAGCTATGCATGACAACTGTAAGGGCTGCCACAAAGAGATGAAAAAAGGTCCTACCAAGTGTAAAGAGTGTCACGTTAAATAATTTGTTTTACACTTAAA
>JAGLDI010000064.1 GCA_023145655.1 Desulfuromusa sp.
TGAAAGAAACTCTGGATAATTTATCAATCGGTAATCTACAGCTGCTGCAGTCGGAGAAGGGTTATCGTTATTCCTTGGATCCAATTCTTCTGGCTCGATTTATTAATGTGAAGAAAAAGGCACGAGTTGTTGATCTAGGAGCTGGTTGCGGTATTCTGCCGTTACTGCTGGCTCGATTGAGTGATGCGGTAGAATGCCTTGGTATCGAATTGCAACCTGAATTGGCTGACCGGGCAGTACGCAATGTTGAGCTCAATCTCTTGCGTGACCGAGTGCGTATTTTGCAGCAAGATATCAGAAGTGTTCGAGATACCCTTCCTGCCAGTTACTTCGATCAGGTTGTGAGTAACCCACCTTATCGTCAATTCGATTCAGGAAGAATTGCACCGAATGATGAGCGTGCCGCCGCACGTCATGAGCTGGCGGGAGGCCTGGTGGATTTTATTGCTGCGGCCAGTTGGTTATTGAAGAATGGCGGCAGCTTTGCTGTGATCTATCTGGTGGAACGTCTCCCTGAGTTGATGGCCGACATGATTGCCAGGGGGATTGAGCCTAAACGGTTGCGGATGGTGCATCCCCAACAGGGCGAAGCAGCTAAAATGGTTCTTCTGGAAGGGCGCAAAGGGGGACATCCAGGGTTACAGGTTGAAAAACCACTCTACATCTATAAGAATAATGGGGCAGGACGGGACTATACGGAAGAGGTATTGCTGATGTATGAAGATACCTCTGGTTAATTCTTCCGTTCTTTGTCCAGTTGTTTTTGACGAGTGAAAAGCTTGCGCATTTCGTGTTTTAAATCTGCATTAGCGACTGGGGATAACTCTTCCTCAATCGCTTCTTTTTCAGCATCAGTCAATTCAATTTTGGTCCATGGTGGTGGTTCGGGTGTCTGTTGGGTTTTTATTGGTTTGTGTGTTTGTGAATTGCGCGTTTGGCGCAGATAAATATCGGTAATCCCGGCATTAGGTATTTTAGCATTGATTTTTTCCAGAATTGTTGGTTTCAGCATCTGTAGCTGCTGCATCCAGACCGGGTGGTCAACTTGAACTTCCAAGACACCTTTGCGGAGCTTAAGCGGTCTGGCTCGGGCGGCGATCTGTTCACCGACCAGTTGATCCCAAACCAGCCACGCCTGATGCCGGGTAATTTGTTCGCCAAATCCAGGTTGGCCAAGTATTTGTTTTAATAGCGAGCTGACCCGCTCAACACTTTTCATTGGTGGCCGATCCCTGCGATTCATCCCAGAGTCCTTCTGCGGATCCGTCCACCCAACACTTGTCCCATAACAGCACCGGCAAGCGTCAGGGGAATCCAATACCAGCTGAACCCGAGTACGGTTCTCAGGGCAATAATAAACGGGATTGACACATGGATAAGAATAAACCAGCGCAGAGAGAATTTACGACTTGTCTCACGAAAATAACCAAGTGGTAAATTGCTCCCAAAAGAAAAAAATAAGAGGATAACAAGTAGCAGAATTTGGTTGGGCTGCAAGGGATATTTCCTTTATGCTGATAAAGTAAAAGCGTGCCCACTTTACTCTCTGGATGGGCCGGCTGTCAATTTCTTGCTCTGGCGAATAGCGCTTGCATGCCAATTATAAACGTGCCATTATGCGCGGCTGGACTCTGATGTTAGGATACTGTTAGTGGTTAATGACGGGGATTGTGTCGCAATATTTCATTCGGTTCACCGAGTGATGAAGGCAGAAAAAGTTCTAAAAGATCGGCAGTTGAATATTCTGCTGATTCCCGCTCCCCGACAGTTGAGCGCTGACTGCGGAATGGCAATCAGGTACCCTTGTGAACTGCATTCTGAAGTCAAGCAGGTCCTGGTTGAATTTGCCTTGCCATTGATTGATGTTTGGCAGATGCAGTCTGGAAAATATCAGCTCCTAGCATGAAACATCCTGTTTTGTCAGAGTTTTTTGCTTGACAACAGGGAATGCTGTTTTTTATATTTACTCTTTTGTGGATTCTGTCGATAGAGCCGTATGTTTGATACACTTTCTGACAAGCTCGACTCGGTTTTTAAAAAACTGCGCGGGCACGGGCGTCTGACCGAACAGCATATAACGGAGACCATGCGGGAGATCCGCCTGGTTCTTCTTGAGGCTGATGTCAACTTCCGTGTTGTTAAAAATTTTATCGCCAAAGTTAGTGAACGTGCTGCCGGTCAGGATGTTCTGAAAAGTTTGACTCCTGCTCAGCAGGTGATCAAGGTGGTTCGTGAAGAGCTTGCCGCTTTGATGGGTGAGGGGGAAGATAATTCCCTCAACTTGTCAGTGAAGCCGCCAGTGCCGTTAATGCTCTGCGGTTTGCAGGGTGCTGGTAAAACGACAACTTGTGGTAAGCTGGCACTGAAGCTGCGTCGTGAAAAACGTAACCCGTTGTTGGTTCCAGCCGATGTTTATCGCCCGGCTGCAATTGCACAACTTAAAACCCTGGGACGCCAGCTTGATGTAGAGGTGTTTGATTCTCAATCCGGGCAGGATCCGGTTGATATTTGTGTCCGCGCTTTAAACTACGCGGAACTCAACGGTTTTGATACAATCATTCTCGATACTGCTGGTCGGTTACACATCGATTCAGAGTTGATGGGTGAGCTTCAGCAGATTGTCGCCAAGGTTGCTCCGCAGGAGATCTTGTTTGTCGCTGATGCAATGACCGGTCAGGACGCTGTGACGGTTGCTGCCAGCTTTGATGAGCAATTGCCTCTGACCGGGGTGATTTTGACCAAGCTGGATGGCGATGCTCGTGGTGGCGCAGCTCTTTCGATTCGGGCGGTCACTGGCAAGCCGATCAAACTGGTTGGTATGGGGGAAAAACTTGACGCTCTGGAGCAATTTCATCCAGATCGCATGGCACAGCGCATCCTCGGTATGGGAGATGTCCTCAGCCTGATTGAGAAGGCTCAGGAAGCAGTTGATGAGGATACTGCTGCAGCGATGGAGCAGAAGCTGCGCAAGGGTGGTTTTACCCTGGAAACATTTCTTGAGCAGATGCAGATGGTCAAGAAAATGGGTTCTATGGATTCGCTGTTGAAAATGATTCCCGGAGCTGGAAAAGCTCTCAAAAAAGCTCAGGGAATGCAGCTGCCAGAAGATGAAATGAAAAAAATTGAGGCGATTATTCGCTCAATGACTGTTAAGGAAAGACTGAATCATAAAATTCTTAATGGCTCCCGTCGGTTACGTATCGCCAAGGGGAGCGGTACTCGTGTTCAGGATGTCAATCAGCTTTTGAAGCGTTTTGTTGAAGCACAAAAGATGATGAAAAAAATGCAGAAAATGGGTCCGAAGGGACTCAAGGGGATGCTTGGCCAAGGTGGTCAGCTTCCGTTCTAACCTGAATCAGCGGATAGTGATAGAGCAACATCCTGTTCGATATACAGACAACAAAAAGAAACACCAGGAGGAAAGACAGTATGTCAGTAAAAATCAGACTCGCCCGCGGTGGCGCAAAAAAGAAGCCGGTCTATCGGGTCGTTGTGGCCGACGAGCGTTTCCCACGGGATGGTCGGTTTATCGAGGTTCTGGGGCAGTATAACCCCCGCAAAGAAGAATTTCTGTTGGACTTTAAAGAAGAGCGGGCCATGGAATGGCTTAATAAAGGTGCTCAACCGACCGATACAGTTCGTCGGTTGTTGCGGCATGCCGGTGTCTGGGCCAAGTTCAAAGCGAAGGCTCCTGCTGAAGCCTGATATTTGAATCTGGTCCGAATCCGAGGCAGTGGCTCCAACCTCTCGGAGGATGACCTATGAAAGACCTGATCGAGTATATTGCCAAGTCTCTGGTTGAAAGACCTGATGACATTGTTGTTTCTGAGGAAATCTCTGAAGATGGTAAGGTGCTGGTCAAGCTTGCGGCTGCGCAGGAAGATATGGGGCGAATTATTGGCAAGCAAGGTCGTAATGCCAAGGCGATGCGCACCTTATTGAATGCCAAAGCAACTCGTGAGAAGCGCCACGCACTATTGCAGATCATGGAGTGAATGCCGGGTTGATTTAGATTTGGCTGGGATAGATGACTGAAGCTCTGCTTGAAATTGCAAATATCGTTGGAACTCATGGCTTGCGTGGAGATCTTAAGGTTCGGTTGACGTCTGGAAACCCTGATTTTCTGATGACAACGAAGCAGATATGTCTGCGACTGCCGAACGGCGAGACTCTAAACTTGGATATCACCCGTCAGGTGTTGCACAAAGGACAGGTTCTTTTACGTTTGCAGGGCCATGAATCAATCAATCTGGCCGAACCATTGGTCGGTGGTCAAGTCCTGTTGGCTGAACATTTGCTGCCTGATTTGAGTGAGGATGAGTACTACTGGGGACAGTTAGAGGGGCTGCAGGTTATCGACCGGAAGCAGGGAGATATCGGACGAGTTAAGCAGTTGATCACAACTGCAGCTCACGATACCTATGTGGTGAATGGTCGTTTAGGCGAGGTTTTAATCCCAGCGGTTCACCAGTTTGTATTGGAAGTCAATCCGGAAGAGGGGGTTATGCACGTTGATCTTCCTGACGGATTGATTTTAGAAGAATAATGATCTTTGACGTATTGACTCTGTTTCCCGGTATGTTTTCGTCGCCGTTGCAGGAGAGTATTCTCGGACGGGCGATTAAGCAGGAAATACTGCAGGTTCGAACTCACAACCTGCGTGACTGGGCCGAAGGCAAACATCTCAGCACCGATGACGCTCCCTATGGGGGTGGTGACGGGATGGTGATGAAGCCCGAACCGATTGCTCGGGCTATTGCTGACTTAAAACAAAAATCTCCCAGGGCGAAGGTATTAATGATGTCTCCGCAGGGGGTTCCGTTTCGGCAACAGCATGCTTGTGCTCTGGCTGCTGAATCTGGATTGATTTTCCTTTGTGGCCGTTACGCCGGGTTTGATGAGCGGGTTCGACAAACGTTGGTTGATGCCGAATTCTCCATTGGGGATTTTGTGCTGACCGGTGGTGAGCTTCCGGCAATGGTGATGATCGATGCAATCTCTCGCCATCTTCCAGGAGTTCTTGGCTCCAGTGACAGTGTTGAAAATGATTCGTTTGGTGATGGTTTGCTCGAATATCCACAGTATACCCGCCCGGCTGTTTTTGGTGGGATGGCGGTCCCTGAGGTTCTCCTTTCCGGGGATCATGGAAAAGTTGCAAGCTGGCGCCGGGAACAGCAGTTACTACGAACCTTACAGCGACGGCCAGAGCTATTGGAATCAGTTGCTTTAGATCCTGAAGATAAAAAGAGTCTTGAACGGTTACGCCAGCAAATCAAATTGACAGAATAAGCTGGAAGGCTGTTTTACTAATTGATAAGAAATTGAGAAAAATCGATAGATAAACGAGGAGGAACAAAGATGAACATTATTGATAAACTGGAAATGGAACAACTCAAGAAGGATATCCCCCGCTTTAAAGCTGGTGATACAATCAAGGTCTATGTAAAAATTACCGAGGGTGAGAAGCAGCGGATCCAGATTTTTCAGGGGGTCTGTATCAAACGGGTTAATAGCGGTCTTGGTTCTTCTTACACAGTACGCAAAATGTCTGGTGCAATTGGTGTTGAGCGGATTTTCCCGCTTCATTCACCAAACATTGATAAGATCGAAGTTGTGCGGGTCGGCCAGGTTCGCCGGGCTAAACTTTACTACCTCCGTAACTTGCGTGGTAAAGCAGCACGGATCAGTGAAAAACGGATGGTCTGAGTAAAAAATATTGGTTAAGATAGGCCCCCAGCGGTTTCCGTTGGGGGCTTTTTTTGTTTGGTGATGATCTATGGATAACCTTGAGTTGTTTAACGAAGCTGATGTCTCCACCCTCCATTTTGAGAATCTGGCCAAGAGTCACGGATTTGAATCTGTTGCCGGTATAGATGAGGCCGGTCGGGGACCACTGGCCGGTCCGGTTGTTGCTGCTGCGGTTATCCTGCCAGAAGGGTTTGAACTGCCGGGGTTGACCGATTCAAAGAAATTAACAGAAAAACAGCGGAACAGATTCTACCCACAGATCCGTCAGTTGGCAACGGCTGTCGGTGTCGGGGTTGCATCGGTTGCAGAGATTGACCGGATCAATATTCTGCAGGCGACGCTGTTGGCAATGGAGCGGGCAATTTTGCATTTGTCCAAGGCTCCCGACCATTTGCTAATTGATGGAATCACTCCAATACCACTCAAAATTTCCCAGCAGACCCTGATAAAAGGGGATAGTCGTTCCCTTTCAATTGCGGCTGCTTCGGTGGTTGCTAAAGTTGTTCGGGATCGAATCATGCAAAGTTTTGCCAGACAATTGCCTGAATACGGTTTTGCCAAACACAAAGGTTATGGAACCCGGTTACATCGTCAGGCAATCGCTGAATTTGGTCCATGTTATTTACATCGGAAAACTTTTTCCGGAGTGAAGGAGTATCTGGAGAAGGCTGTTGACTGAGGCGCGTTTGACCCTTGGAGCCTGGGGGGAGGAGCGGGCGGCAGATTATTTATCCCGACAGGGGATAAAAATTATTGAACGTAACTATCGGACTCCGGTCGGTGAAATTGACATCATTGCCCGGCATAAATCCTGGTTGATTTTTATTGAGGTAAAAACCAGGCGCAGTACCCTCTTCGGAACCCCCCAGGAGGCGGTCGGACCCCGTAAACAACGGCAAATTATCCGCACTGCTCACTGGTATCTGCAGAATAATAAAAAGCTGAAATTACAGCCCCGATTTGATGTTATCGCCATTTTGTGCCAGAGTGGTGCTGAAGTTCAGATAACACATATTCAAGACGCCTTTTCCCTGTCTGATTAAAAACTCTGTAGTCATTGTACTGGAGTCAATATGGCTAAGCAGAACGGAAAACCCTCTCTCTCTCTTGCCGATTTTGGTCTGCTCCGGATTGGGGTTGCTACCCCTGAATTGAGAGTTGCCGATGTCGACTATAATTGTGCTGAAATTTGTAAAATTGCCCGACTGGCCCATCTGAAACAATGTCGGTTGATCCTCTATCCGGAACTATGCCTGACCGGATACAGCTGTGCCGATCTATTTTTTCAGCAACAATTACAACAAAGAGTTGAAACAGCTCTCCTGGAATTGGCGCAATTGTCGGCTGCGGAAGATGTGACTCTGGTGGTTGGTGCTCCGATTTCGATTTCCGGGCGATTGTTCAATTGTGCTGCATTTATCTCCGGGGGTAAAATCTGCGGACTTGTCCCTAAGTCCTTTTTACCCAACAGTGGTGAATTTTACGAACAACGCTGGTTTTGTTCGGCTTTTGAGTGTCATGCTGAGTATTTGCAACTTGATTCTCAGCAAGTTCCCGTTGGTACTGACCTGTTATTTCAAGTTGCAGATTTTCCCAGTGCCCTGATCGGGGTTGAAATTTGCGAGGATGCCTGGTCGGTTGCTCCTCCAAGTGGCTCGCAGGCTCTGGCTGGGGCAACTTTATTACTGAATTTATCGGCCAGCCCCGAGATTCTTGGCAAACATGCCTACCGGCGTAATTTGGTAGCATCTCAATCGGCTCGTTGTCTGGCTGCTTATGCCTATTCTTCAGCTGGACCGAACGAATCGAGTACTGATCTGGTGTTTTCTGGTCACTCTT
>JAGLDI010000065.1 GCA_023145655.1 Desulfuromusa sp.
CTTCAGTGTCGGGTTGATTCCGACTGGAACCGCTGACCCTTATGCCTTACGGCGGAGTGCCATTGGGATACTGGCGATTATTATCGATCGAGGCTATCCCATTTCGATTCCCGATTTTGTTTCTAAAGCTGTACAATTGCTTGAGACTAAGCGACAACGTGCTGCTGAGGAAATTGTTGACGATGTTGTTAAATTTATCCGTTTGCGATTGGTTAACCTGTTGTCGGCTCAAAACTATCCAGTTGATGTTATCGATGCTGTTTTAAGTGCTTCTTTCGTTGAACCACTTGATGCTGTTGAGCGGATAAAAGCACTAGCAGAACTGAAGAAAATAGACGATTTTGAACCTTTAGCTGTTGCATTTAAACGGGTGGGAAATATCATTAAAGGTGGTCTGGAGCAACCCGTTGATCCAACCTTGTTGAACGAAGAGTGTGAAAAAGAACTCTTTGATAATCTGCAAGAAGTACGAGTGAAAGTGGCAGAATATGTTTCTGAGCGTAATTATGCTCAGGCTTTGAAAGCTATTGCTGGATTACGGCAACCGGTTGATACATTTTTTGATGGTGTTATGGTCATGGTAGAGGATGACTTAATTAAAAACAATCGTCTTGCCTTGTTAACCGGCATTGCCGGTTTGTTTAAGGGAATCGCTGATTTCCGTCGGATTGCCTGATCTGAAAACAATCTGGACCCCTTTGTAGTAAGGAGCAATAAAATGTCTAAATACGTTTATGCTTTTGGTGCTGGTGAAGCGGATGGTAATGGATCAATGAAGGAGTTACTTGGTGGTAAGGGAGCCAACCTTGCCGAGATGACTTCGATCGATTTGCCGGTTCCACCGGGATTTACTCTGTCAACTGAAGTTTGTACCACTTATTATGCAAATAATCATGATTTTCCCGCCGGCTTGCATGACGAAGTTAGCAGCGCTCTAAAAATTCTAGAGCAACGGATGGGTAAGGGGTTTGGCGATAGTGATAACCCGTTACTGGTTTCGGTCCGTTCCGGGGCTCGAGCCTCAATGCCAGGAATGATGGATACGGTTTTAAATCTTGGCTTGAACGACCAGACGATTCAAGGGGTTATCCGTCAGAGTAACGACCCGCGCTTCGCTTATGATTCGTATCGACGCTTCATCCAGATGTTTGCCAATGTTGTCAAGGGGATGAATGGAGAAGCCTTTGCGAAAATTCTCGCGCAGAAAAAAGAGCAGAAAAATGTCGAATTGGATACAGAATTATCTGCTGAAGATCTGCAGGAGCTGGTGGGTGAATTTAAGCTGACTTACCAGGAGAGTCTGGGTGAGGTCTTTCCGGAAGATCCACTTCAGCAACTATGGGAGGCTATTGGAGCCGTATTTGGCTCATGGATGACTCCCCGTGCGGTGACTTACCGTAAACTTCATTCTATCCCCAGTGATTGGGGGACTGCAGTTAATGTTCAGGGGATGGTTTTTGGCAATATGGGGGATGATTGTGCAACCGGGGTTGCTTTTACCCGTGACCCATCTACCGGTGAAAACTATTTTTATGGAGAATTCCTGGTCAATGCCCAAGGGGAAGATGTTGTTGCTGGAATCAGAACTCCACAGCCGATCAACCGGATTAAACATAAAGAGGGGGACCTCCCTTCCATGGAAGAGATCCTGCCCGACAGCTATGAGCAGCTGGTCAATATCCGTTCAATTTTGGAACAACACTATAAGGATATGCAGGATATCGAGTTTACCATTGAAAAATGTAAGCTGTATATGTTGCAAACCCGAACCGGAAAGCGTACTGCGCAAGCTGCGATCAAGGTTGCAGTCGACATGGTGAGTGAGGAGTTGATTACTGAAAAAGAGGCGGTGTTACGGGTTGATCCCGAGCAACTGGATCAGTTATTACATCCCTCTCTTGATCCTGATGCAGACAAGCAAGTTATTGCCAAGGGGTTGCCAGCATCTCCCGGTGCTGCGAGTGGTCAAGTGGTTTTTAATGCCGATGAGGCCGAAGAGCAGACTCGGCTGAAGAAAAAAGTTATCCTGGTACGGACTGAAACCAGTCCTGAAGATATTCATGGCATGAACGCAGCGCAGGGGATTTTGACCGCTCGTGGTGGAATGACATCTCACGCTGCTGTTGTTGCTCGCGGCATGGGAAAATGTTGTGTCTCCGGGTGTGGTGATATCAAGATTGACTATGAAAAACAACAATTGATTACAAAATCAGGACAATTAATTAAACGTGGTGATGAGATTACTTTAAACGGTTCCAGCGGTGAAGTGATGCTTGGTGTCGTACCAAAGATTCAACCCACTGTGAGTGATGATTTCGCCATTTTTATGGGTTGGGCAGATCAATTCAGGCGGCTTAAAGTGCGTACCAATGCCGATACGCCCCGTGATGCTAAAATTGCCCGCGATTTTGGTGCAGAAGGTATCGGTCTATGCCGGACTGAACATATGTTTTTTGAGGGTGAGAGAATTCAAGCGGTTCGGGAGATGATTCTGGCGGATGATCTGGATGGACGCAAACGTGCCTTGGATAAGATTTTACCGATGCAAAAAGGGGACTTTATCGGCCTGTTTCGTGAAATGAAAGGGTTGCCGGTGACTATTCGCTTGCTTGATCCACCCTTACATGAGTTTCTACCCCAAACGGACGATGATATCTCTGAGCTTGCCAACGCGGTTGGAGTCCGTTTTTCAGAAGTTAAAGAGCACGTAGCAAGTCTCCATGAGTTTAATCCGATGCTGGGACATCGTGGTTGTCGCCTGGCAATCACCTATCCTGAAGTTTATGATATGCAGGTTCAGGCAATTATGGAAGCGGCCTGTGAACTGGTTAAAAACGAAGGTTTTAAGATTGTTCCGGAGATCATGATTCCACTGGTCAGTCATGTTAACGAATTACAAATATTGCGCGCTAATGCAATTAAGGTGGCAGAGACTGTTTGTGAAAATTATGGGGTTAAGGTTGATTATTTAATCGGAACGATGATTGAATTGCCACGCGCGGCATTAACTGCTGACGCAATTGCCCGTGAAGCTGATTTTTTCTCTTTTGGAACCAATGACTTGACCCAGACCACCTATGGCCTGTCACGCGATGATGCTGGCCATTTTCTTCCTGAGTACATCGAGCGCGGAGTTCTGAAAAAAGATCCTTTTGTTGCTCTTGATCGGCGTGGGGTGGGGGAATTGGTAAAAATCGGTTTTGAACGGGGTCGTCAAACCCGTCCCGATTTAAAAGTTGGAATTTGTGGTGAACACGGTGGAGAGCCCTCCAGCGTTACTTTTTGTCACGACCTCGGTTTAGATTATGTCTCCTGCTCCCCCTATCGGGTGCCGATAGCCCGTTTGGCGGCAGCACACGCTGTTTTGCTTGGACATTAACATTTTAAAGCCCCGTCCATTGTGATGGGGCTTTTTTTACCTTCCAATCTTTCCCGAGCTGACACCCTCTTTTTCTTTAGTTCCGTGTTTATCAATAAAGCTGATTAACTCGGTCTTCTTAATTGGCTTACTGTAGTAGAACCCCTGCACAATACAGGAACCTTGTTTGAGCAAATATTCGTGCTGGGCCCGGGTTTCTACCCCTTCTGCAATAAAATCAAGTTGCAGCCCTTTTGATACATTGATAATCGCCGGGACAATTGTGTCGTGCATATTTTCATCCGTGATTTTTCCCATGAAAGACCGATCCAGCTTCAATGTATTCAGTGGAAGATGATTCAGGTAACTGAGGGACGAATAACCGGTACCAAAATCATCAATAGCAATTTTGATTCCTGCATCAGTTAATTTTATAATATTTGAAATTGTCTTATTTATATTTCTAATCAAGACATTTTCCGTTAACTCAATCTCAATTTCTTGTGGATTAATTTGAAAGGAATGTAATTCTTCCAAGACATATTCAGCAAAGTTACTTGTTGCCAGTTGTAGTGCGGACACGTTGATAGATACTTGTACTTGTATCCCCTTTTTGTTCCAATTGTGTATATCCTGGCAGACTTTTTTGAGGACAATCTCTCCAATATCATTGATTAACGAGGTCTCTTCTGCAATATCGATAAACTTGCTGGGGAGGATAAGGGTGTTGTCGGCGGATAAAATTCGGACAAGTGCTTCTACTGCATGAACTTTACCTGAACTCAGAGCAATCTGGGGCTGGTAATAAACCACAAACCGTTCATTCTTAATTGAATCTCTGATCATGTTTTCAATATAAACAGTATGGCTGTTTTTATTTTCAAGTTTATCACTGTAGAGACAATGCAACCTTCTGGTTTTTGTTTTAGCACTACACACAGCAGTGTCAGCATTTCTTAACAACTCTTCCTGGGTTTTTCCGTGATCTGGATAGATTGCAATACCAACACTTAGGGTGATATGGATTTCCTGTCCCTGATGCTTGAAAGGGTGAGTGACTTCTGTGGTAATTTTCGTGGCAACCGCAATGGCGTCAGCAGGGGAGTTTATATTGGAGATCAGAAGGATAAATTCATCACTTCCGAGTCGGGCAAGAGTATCTTCTTCGCGGGTACATCTTCGCAGGTATTCAGCAAGATTTTTAAGTATTTTATCACCAAGGCTTGTTCCGTAAGTATCATTTATTAATTTAAAACGGTTTATATCAATAAACAGTAGCGCAAATTTTTCATTGTTTTCATGGGAATGAGCTATCAGCGCGACCAAGTCTTCTTTTAATAACGTTCGGTTGGGTAACCCGGTCAGAGGGTCATGATTATTCTGAAAGCGGATAATTTCTTCGGCTTTTTTTCTTTCGCTGATATCTCTAGCAACCCCGTAAGTCCCAATAAAATTTTGGTTTTGATTATAGTTTCGACCAAGTTTAAAACCCCCGGAGATTTTCTTTTCAATGTTAATTGCCCGAACCTCAACGTGTAGGAGTGAGCCATTATTTTTACATTTCAATCTTAGTTCTTGATCGGTGGTAGTTTTAGGAAAGTGTTTATTGTTGAAAAAAAGATTTGCTCGATCAATATCTTTCTCATAGACCACATCTGTATAGTGTTTTCCGATAAACTCTTTTCTGCTGTAGCCCAGTGATTTAATAGTATTCTTATTAATAAAAACAAAATGTCCAGTATTGTCCAACATATAGAGTAAATCAGGTGAATTATGGACAATAAACCGATGTAGAGACTCCGATTCTTCGAGTTTGTTTATCATCTCCCGGTTTTCCTGCTCAAGGAGAATTTTTTCCAGAACATTTTTGATTGAAAACAGAAGCTCATCAGTAGAATAGGGTTTTCTGATGAAGTCTCTAGCCCCGTTTTTCAATACATGAATCGCTTTTTTTATTTCAGATTCACCACTGACAACGACGACATTTGTATCAATATTGCTACTATTGATGAGATCTAGAACCTCTTCCCCGGTCATGCCCGGCATATTCAGATCAAGGAGAACTAAATCATATTTTTTATCGTGTAGCTCCTCCATTGCCGCAATTCCACTAGAGACCGAATGTGAATTGAATCCCTCTAGCGTAAGCACAGATTTGATACTTTCGCCCATAGTTGAATCATCATCAACAATAAGTATCTTTGCGTTGCTCATTGCCAACTCATGATTCCTGTTTTTATTGAAATGACCCAGATCCATCATCTCAGATCAATCTCTCTCTTCTTGTTTGCGAGGGATTAAAATTTTAAATTCAGTTCCTTGATTTTGGCTGGAATAGCAAGTGATATTTCCCGATATTTCCTCAACTAATGTATCAACTATCGAAAGTCCCAATCCCGAGTGTCCTTTTTTTGTGCTGGTGACTGGTTTAAATAAGTTTTTTAAAATTTCAGGGTCGATTCCGGGGCCACTATCCTGAATTGATATCTCTATATATTGTTGATTGTTTTGATAGATATTGTCTCTGGTACTGATTCTGATCGAATTATTTTCCAGCATCGCTTCGACACTATTTTTAATGATATTGATAAATATCTGTTTTAGTTTGTCTTTTGAGCAATAGAGATTCGGGATCTGCTTATCCAGCAGTAGTGTTGATTCTATCTGCTTGGATTTATAAAGCGAATCTCTAAACAGAGTATCCAATTCTGTCAGTAGTTTATTGATATTGACCAGCTGGTATTTTGTTCTGATTGGAGATTCAGGATCTTTTTCTCGGAGTAAAATATGGCCAACCCGTTCAATTTCTTCCCCGATAAATTTGATTTCTTCCTGAGCCGGGTGGTCGCCGTCAATTTTTTTCCCAAGCATATAGAGGTAGTTATTGATGATTGTCAGAGGGTTACTGACTTCGTGAGCGACTTTCTTGAAATCAATAAGGGGCATACCAGGTGATTGAGAACTCTCTTGGGCTAGAGTGAAATATTTTCTGGCGATTTCCTGACTTAATAATTTTAATAGTGGAACTTTCTTCTTCAGGCTTTGCCATTCTTCACCGGTTGTTCCGATTGCCAATACCCCAATTCCGGTTTTTTCATAATAAACCGGTATGAAATAAGCCCCTTCTGCATTAAGCAGTCTGATGATTTGTTGGTCTGCAATCGAGCATTTTTCAGTCAGACTTATGATGTTCTTTTTTTCATCAAACGCTTTAATCAACAGACTGTTTTTGTCCCCGCTTTCAAAGCTTATTTCATCGAGCTGGTTTATTTTCAGGTCATTGATTGCCGACAGGGTGGTTTGGTTTTTATTAGCTTTGAAAAAGAACAGTTGGTTCAGGTTGAAGAGGGTGGTGAAGTTAATTCTAATATCTTTAGTGAATTCGATCGGTTCGGTTTTTTCACTCTTGCCGATAGTATTACTCAGGGCAATATTTCTAACTTTTTTGGCCAGCTTCATTCTGCTGTTTTCATGTTGCACTGTATCGAAGATTTTTTCTTCGTTTTCCTCTATATAGAACTGCTCATTGAAGCCTAGAGCGGAGATCATCTGTTGACTTTTTCCTACTGCAAGAGCGTGACAATCCAGAATAATATCTTCCGTCATACCCAAAATCAGCCCTGCTCTTTCCAGATTATGGTGATTATTCTGAGCATTATTTTTAGAACTTAGAGGACTGGCAACGGCGAGAACTTTTAACAGGACTGGAGCACTGAGCAGTTCCTCTGCTGGTGCATGTTGAAACTGGATCGCATCGGCAATAAAAGAATCAAGGTTCCAGCTCTCAATTAAAGCAGATCCCAGTTCGCAATGATCAACCTGTAACTGCTCCTGTTCAAGGGATAGAAAGTTCCCTGTTTCACTATAGTATCTGTCCAAAATCGGGAGATAAGTTTCTTCACAGTTAAGTAGTAACAGCAGCATACCAATCTGGTGAAGCAATCCTGCCAGGAATGCTTCTTCGGGTTTTTCATAACCAACCCGTTTGGCAATTTTTTCGGCCAAGTTGGCACACACCAGACTACGTAACCAGATGAATCGAACATGGCTCTTCACCTCTTGACTGAAGTCAGCAAAAAATTGTTGTATAGCACAGGTCGTGACGATATTTTTGATGTTGGTCATCCCCAGAATAATGAGCATTCTGCGGATATCAGTAATTTTATTTTTTTGTCGATAAGCCGGAGAATTTGCAATTTGTAAGATTTTTGCGGTTAAACTGCTATCTTTTTTTAGTGTCGTCGCAAACTTTTCAACACTAGCACTGTCATCGTGACACAAGTCCAGCAGTTCAGCTAAAAGAGTTGGTTCTGAAGGGAGATTGTCGACAGAATAACTTATATCTTTCAGATAGATACGTTGCAATCTATCGGTATCCTTTCTGTTGATGATCGCAGTTAGGTCAAGAAGAAAAACTTACGGCAATCAAGCTGGTATGTTTCTGTCAGGAATTCTACTTTAAAAGTAAATGAAAATAAATAATTCTAATTATTTATTTAACTTAAATATGTGCTCATTTGTTACTACTCAGTTCTTTTATTTTTGTCGTGAAAAGATCTTTCATGGCAAGAGCAGTTTTTGGGTCGAGGCGACCGGAGTTGGTGCTGATTTCTACGGTCATAATGCCCATCTGTAGGTAGGGTTGTAACAGTTCAGGAGCATTATCCTGCAACGTTTGTAGATGTTCCGTAACCGTTCCAATATCACCACGGACAATCGGTCCGGTCAGCCCTTGTTCCGGCCCGAGATCCTTTATGTTCTCTACCGATGCCTGTACCAATGGTAACAGCAGGGGGGCTGTCTGGTCCGGTTCGATTCCGCAACTGATCAAAAGCTTACAGGCTGAAGCGAACAGGGTGACAAGATAGTTGGAGGCGATACAGGCTGCAGAGTGATAGAGCGGTTTTTTATCGTGATCAATGGTGAAAGAGTGTCCACCAATTGCACCAACCAGCTTTTCACCAAGCACCAATGCCTTCGGGTCATCACTCTCCAAAGCACAGGGACATCCCTGTAAATTCATGTAGGCTTTTTGCCGGTTGGCAAAGGGGAGGAGTGGATGGAGCGACAGCAATGCCTGTGGTGACGATTGATGAAACATGATTTCAGCTGGATGTAAGCCACTAAAGTGGATCAGCGTTGTTGGCTTGGAAAACTGGTTTGTGGCCTGGATTTGAACGGCTAATCTCTGGATTTGATCGTCAGTAACTGCAAGGAGAATTATTTCCGCAGTGGCTGAATCAGTCAGCTGTGTTGATGCTAGAGTCGTTGAACAACCGATATAAGAACAGGCATCCGTCGCTCTTTCGCGACTCCGACTGATAATTGCGGTCAGCGGATAACCTGCTTCATATAAACGTTTGCTGACAGCGCACCCGACGCGACCCGGGCCAACCAGGGCAACTTTTGGGTTCATGCTACTGAAACCTGTAATGATCCAACCCCCTCAATTGTCCCCTCCAGTTGATCACCTGATATGATTCTACTGACTCCGGCGGGGGTCCCGGTAAGGATGATATCGCCGGCTTCCAGGGTATAAAATGTTGAAATTTCAGCGATGATCTCTTCCACTGAGCGCATCATTTGCGCGGTGTTGCCCTGCTGGCGAATCTCACCGTTGACTTTCAGGCAAAGTTCCAGATTGTTGGGGTCGCTGACTCTGTCGGCTGCGGTAAAATCAGAAAGGGGACAGGAAGTATCAAACCCTTTGGCAACTTCCCATGGCAACCCCTTGCTTTTTAATTCGCTCTGGAGATCCCGTAGGGTTAAATCAAGGGCAACAGCGTATCCAGATAGGTGCGCTAATGCACTCTCTTCACGGATGTTTTTGCCAGGTTTTCCCACTAGCAGAGCGAGTTCAAGCTCATGGTGGCAATCGTTTGAGTATTCAGGGATTTTGATCGCTCCCCCCTCGTGCAGCAGGCTACTGGCAGGTTTGCAGAAAATAACGGCTCGTTCTGGGACTTTGTTTCCTAGTTCGCGAATGTGCTCCAGATAGTTTCGACCCAGGCCGATAATTTTTCCAACCGGGTAGGTTTTTGTGCTGCCAATGATTTTTACCTGATGCATTATGTTCTCCCTTGAAGCAGATTTGCTATTGCCCATTCAGGGTTGAAAGATAGCGGTTTTTTATGGTTAAAGGCAAGGTTTGTCGTTGCTGGATTGAAACTTTTTGCCGTGCTAGGATGGACAGAAGGGTAGCTTTTAACAATTCTATAATTCAAGAGGTCGAATGTATTATTTCAACTATGAGGAACCGGTGTTTCGACCCCCTTCCGAAGCCCGCTCACTGATTTTACAAATCACCATTGGTTGTAGTCAGAACCAATGTCGATTTTGCGGTATGTACAAGATGAAACAGTTTCGTCTTCGTTGTGTCGCAGATATTGCTGCTGAGATTGAAGCTATTCCGGAGGATCACCGTAGGCAATATCTACGGATTTTTCTTGCCGATGGGGATGCTCTGATCTATCCACAAGCGGGACTTGTTGAAATTCTTGATCTTCTCCAGGTGAAATTTGTCAATCTGAACCGGATTGGGATCTATGCTTCGCCAAAAAGTTTAACCAGCAAAAGTGTCGAGGATTTGAGGCAACTTAAGTCCAGGAAACTGCGCATTCTCTATCTGGGGCTTGAAAGCGGCGATGTTCCAACGCTGCAGTTGACCAATAAAGGTTACAGCCCGGAGCAGATCCTGAAATTATGTCATAACGTAAAGGTGGCAGGGATAAAGCTGTCAATTACCGCTATCCTTGGTTTGGCCGGCCGCCTGCGTAGCCGGGAACACGCTGTGGCAACAGCTGAGTGGATCAATCAACTTTCTCCGGAATATTTTTCACTGTTGACCATGTTTCGACGTCATAATGATGCCTACTTTGAATTGATCGAACCGTTGAAAAACGGTGAAATTATTAAAGAAGCACTGATGATTGTCCAACACTTACAACCCCGGAAAACAATTTTACGCTCAAACCATGTATCAAATATTTTAAATTTAGCAGGGAGTTACCCAAAAGATCGTGAAAGAATCATAGTGCAAACGGAAGCTGCCCTGGTAGAAGCCAGGAACCATCCCGATTGGTTTGACCGGGTGCCTGATTACGGGGAGGAATACTTCTGAATTATCAGGTAGATGATCACAGGATAATAGTGATATTGGTCGTCTGAATGTTGAGTATGACAGAAACAACAGCTCGATATGGGAATCGAGCTGTTGTTTTTATTTAACTCTTGGCTGCTATCACTTGCGCTGGAAAGAACTATCAGCAAACGAATATTTAAATTTCATATGATCGGTATAGGTTTCTTCCAGAATGGCGACAACGTCCTCGGTAAACACCAACTCTTCATCCGTCGGGATGACAAAGACTTTGACCGGCGAATCGGTGGTGGTGATGAGAGTTTCTTCTTTGCGGGTCATGGTGTTGCGGTTCTTTTCCAGGTCCAGGATAATCCCGATGTGACTGAGGTTTTCCAGTGCTTTTTCGCGGATCAACCAACCCATCTCACCAACTCCGGCGGTAAAGATAACGGCATCCAGTCGACCCAGAACTGCACAGTAGGAACCGATATATTTCTTCAGTCGGTAACCCTCAATTTCCAATGCCAAGGCACAGCGTTTGTTCCCTGCCTCGGCCGCTTCAATAACATCGCGACGATCAGTAAATTCACCAGTGATTCCAAGGATTCCCGATTTTTTATTCAAAATACTATCGATCTCTTGTGGTGAAAGATTTTCACGTTCCATAATAAATGCCGGAATCGCTGGATCAATATCTCCACAGCGGGTCCCCATGACGGCCCCCTCTAATGGAGTGAGCCCCATCGAAGTATCGACGGAAATTCCATTCCTAATTGCGGCATGAGAGACCCCATTGCCGATATGCATAGTAATAATATTGCAATCTTCTGGTTTTTTCTGCAGTAGCACTGCGGCACGCTTGGAGACATACAGGTGGCTGGTGCCATGAAAACCGTAGCGCCGGACCCCATGCTTGTCATACCAGTCATAGGGAACTGGATAGGTATAGGCATGTTCTGGCATCGATTGATGAAATGCCGTATCAAAAATCGCAATATGGGGAACATCGGGAAGATTGATCTGGGCAGCCTCAATCCCTGCAATATTAGGCGGATTGTGTAGTGGTGCCAGGTGTTGAACCTCTTTTATGGCATCAAGAACAGTGTCGTCAATCAGGATAGATCGGGTGAATTTCTCACCACCGTGGACAACCCGGTGGCCAACTGCCGAAATATGACTCATGTCATCAACCACCCCATGGGTTTTATCGGTGAGGATTTTGACAATCAGATGAACCGCTGTCTTGTGGTCTGGGCATTCGTACTCCTCCCGATATGTATCGCGACCGGGAACTTCATGGATGATAAAAGAATCACCTATGGTAACCCGCTCAACCATTCCCCGGGCGATAACTACTCCTTTAGTCCAATCAAAAAGTTGATATTTTACTGAGGAACTACCACAATTCAGAGCTAGAACTTCCATGTTAAATCTCCTTACTGTCATTGTGAAATATGATTTTTGAGCTGGATTATTGTGCCAGTGGAAATATAAAATTTCTATGTTGGCTGCAAGTTGTCATACTTATGATGTAGAATGTTAGGAGCCTGTCGGGTTTTGCGAATCGTAACGAGAAATCGACTGGTCGAGGAGAGATTCTCGTAGATTTGAGAACGAATAGCACTGCTATTTGTCGAAAATATACGGAAATATGAAACGAACAGGCGATTTTACAGTAGATCCTTGTACAGTCCGACTATCATCTAGGCTAGCCTAGATGATAGTTTTTAGGCAAGGGTTTTTCTGATCTGGACAGCAGCTGAAATATCTGATAAAAGACTCACAAACGCATCCGATTGTCGGATGGAAAACTTACATAATTTAGGAGGAATAACCATGGCTCATGTAATTTCTGACGAGTGTATCGCTTGTGGCGCATGCTTGCCCACCTGTCCTGTTGATGCAATCAGCGAGGGTGATATCTACACAATTGATGCAGATCTTTGTACTGATTGTGGTGCTTGTGTTGATTCTTGTCCGGTAGATGCTATTTCTGCTGAATAAGATAAATACTGGTAAACGATAAAAAAGGTGGTTGATCTCCCAGAGATCAACCACCTTTTTTTGTCAATTCAAAATGGCCAAGAGATAGTTTCTAAACCAGAAACCTTTTGTTGTTTCTGCTCCCACTTCCCTCCCATCGGTATGGATCCGTGCCCCTATTCAACATTTATCAGAACCTTTTTTTCGGAGTTGGGTTTTTGCCAATATATTTCAGAGAGTATCGACCCTCGTCTCCGGTGAAAGGCAATATCAATAATTTCATCAATGTTATTTGTTCCACTTTACGGAACTGTGAGAGACCAATGCTCATCTGCTCATGTCCTGCCACCGGTTGTGCCCGGTAGGTCCCGAATAGCCGATCCCACCAGGGAAAATTGAAGCCAAAGTTACTGTTGGTTTCCCGAATCAGGACTGAATGGTGAACCCGATGCATATCGGGAGTGACGGTTATTAATCTCAAACGGCGATCAAGTTTATCTGTCAGGCGTAGATTGCCATGGTTGAACATTGCCGTGGCATTGAGGATGACTTCAAAAATAAGAACCGCCAGAACTGGAATTCCGAGTGCGGCAACAACGGTCATTTTGATCCCCATCGAGATGAGGATTTCCAGTGGATGAAAGCGGAGCCCACTGGTGACATCAAGATCCAGATCGGCATGATGAACCATGTGGAGTCTCCAGAGTATTGGTACGGCATGAAACATCAGATGCTGAAGGTAAACGACCAGATCAAGAATCAAGATCGACAGAGGGATTGCCACCCCGGGAGACAAATCGAACGAGTTGAACAATCCCCAGTTTTTAGCTGCTGCCGCCGCCGCAATCCCGGTAGCGGCGATCGGGACGGTCAGTTTAAGAAGCAAGCTACTGAGAAAAATAATCCCCAGATTGTTGAACCAACGGCCGGTTTTTGCAACTGTCAACTTCCGTTGAGGCGCAACAGTTTCACCATAAGCAACCAGAATCAAAACGGTGAAAAAAAATATAGTTCTGATGAGCCCTTCGTGTGCCATGATGATCACCTTTCCTGTTAATGTATCCAGCTCAATTTAGCATATCATTTCTAGGTATTGCGAACGGTTTTGCTGGTCCGCACTTTTCATCCAGTTTTCCAGAAAGTATTTTGATTGCCCCCCCTTGACTCTGTAGTGTGCTTTAGTGTTTAGAATAGAGATGAATATAGTAGTAATTAGTAGCATCAATAATTAAAGAGGGCTGTGATGGACATTATGGTTGGTATTATCCGGGAATCCTGGGAAATCTTGGTCGAATCTTCCCCCTATGTGTTCTTCGGTTTTTTTGCAGCGGGACTGCTCAAGGCCTATTTGCCAGAACATCTGGTAGCAAAACACCTGGGAGAGGATAATGCGACTTCGGTTCTGAAGGCATCCTTATTTGGCATCCCCTTGCCGCTCTGTTCTTGTGGTGTCATTCCGGCGGCAATCGCTTTACGAAAACAGGGTGCGAGCAAGGGGGCGACGGCGGCTTTTTTAGTCTCGGTTCCAGAAACCGGAGTTGACTCAGCAGCCATTACCTGGGCCTTGCTCGATCCGATGATGACAATTCTTCGGCCGATCACGGCATTTCTAACGGCGACCCTTACCGGGCTTCTGGTCAACATCATACCGGAGAGTCTGCAGTCTGCCGCTGAAAGCGGGAGCAATGATACGAGCTGTTGCTGCCAGAAAGAAACAGCTGAGGTTTCCCCGTCTCAGTTGAAAAAACCGCATCTCCAGCGTATTTACCACGGTTTAGTCTATGCTTTTGGTGACCTCCTTGGAGATATTGGCAAATGGCTACTGATTGGTATCTGTGCCGCAGGGTTCATCGCCTATCTGGTTCCAGGTGACTTCTTTATTCGCTATATGGACAATGAGTTTTTGTCATTAGTGATCATGCTGGGGGTAGGGATCCCCCTGTACATCTGTGCCAGTGCCTCGACTCCGGTAGCGGCAGCTTTGGTCCTGAAAGGACTTTCTCCGGGAGCTGCTCTGGTTTTTCTCCTCGCCGGGCCTGCAACCAATGCGGCAACCATGACCATAGTTGCCCGCTATTTTGGTAAATATGCACTTCTGGTTTATCTGTTTTCAATTGCCCTTTGTTCCCTCTTTTTTGGATGGTTGACTAACCGGATTTACACCTGGCTTGATCTGGATATCACTGAGTGGGTCAGTGACTTGGGGCATGTCACCGATTCAGTTTTTATGCAGGGGTTGGCAGTCGTTCTGTTGCTGCTTATCGTCAAAAGTATTTATTCAAAATGATTTTTACTTTAAGAGAATGATTCGAAAAATAGTTATATTGTTGACATTGCTTTACCAAAGGCCTTCACCTTACCGTGTTATACTTTACTTCTTTTATCAGGCTGGGTTTGCTTCAGAGTGTATTCACGAACTGGTGCCCGCTGCAGGAAATCTTAAAAAATCAGAAATAAAAGAACGTTAATTCATTAGCAAAAGAGTTGAGTCATTTCCTTGGAGTTTTTTTATGCTCGATAATTTATCAGATTCACCTACAAAACCACATATCCTGATTGTCGGCGGTGGTTTTGCCGGACTACAATGTGTTAAACAATTGGCTGAAGCGGATGTTGATATTACCCTCACTGATCAGCACAACTATCACCTTTTTCAGCCACTGCTTTATCAGGTGGCAACAGCGGCCCTGTCTCCTGCCGATATCGCGGCTCCCATCCGGAGAATTCTTCGAAATCAACAGAATGTTCGAGTCGTTATGGCGACCCTCTTGGGGGCGGACCTGCAGGCTAAACTTGCCCATTTTAAGAGTGGTGATGTTCCCTATGATTATCTGATCCTTGCAAGTGGTGTGACCCATTCCTACTTTGGACGGGATGATTGGGCGCCACTGGCCCCGGGGTTGAAGAGTATTGACGATGCTCTTGAGATTCGCAGGCGGGTTCTGCTGGCATATGAAGCCGCCGAATGGGAAGCTGATGCTGCTGCCCGTCAGGCTGACCTGACGTTTATTGTTGTCGGTGGGGGGCCAACCGGAGTTGAACTGGCTGGAGCCCTGAAGGAGATTGCTGCACAGACAGTTCCAAAAGATTTTCGTAATATCGATACGGCAACAGCCAAGGTTGTTCTGGTTGAAGCGGCTGACCGTCTACTTGGATCATTTCCTGAGAAATTGGGAATACGGGCTCTACAGGATCTGCAACAGATGGGGGTCGAGGTCAGGTTGAACTCACTGGTGACCCATATCCAGTCCGGTGGTATCACGATTGGGACAGAATTTCTTGATGCCGAAAATATTATCTGGGCTGCCGGTGTGCGTGGTTCTGAAATTGCGGAAAACCTCGGTGTTGAACTGGATAAACAGGGGCGAGTGGTTGTTTCTGCTGATCTGTCGATTGCCGGTTTTCCAGATACCTATGTTATTGGCGACCTGGCGCATGTCACTGACAAAGACAGCGGGCAGCAAGTCCCCGGTGTAGCTCAGGCGGCAATCCAGATGGGAGAATATGTTGCTAAAGAGATCCGCAGAAAACTTGGGGAAGATACCCAAAATAAACCGTTTACTTATTCTGATCGGGGTTCGATGGCGACAATCGGCCGTAATCGTGCCGTAGCAACTATTGCCGGCCGACATTTTACCGGGTTTTTTGCTTGGCTGATCTGGGGCGTGGTACACATTTTTCCACTGGTTAATTTTCGTAGGAAATTGGCGGTGCTGTTTAGCTGGGTTTGGAGCTATTTCTCTCGAAGTAAGAATGTTCGACTTATTACAGGAGAAGCGAGAATAAAGGTCAAAAAACCATTTGGTGTCGTAAGTAATGACGACGACAAACCATCCTGATATTCACTTTATTGGTCGTTTCTACTGATTTTTCTAAGGATGATAGTAGGGTCTATTGTGGAACGTTGGTCTTTGAAGTTGAGATAGAAGCAGGGGAGGGGATGGAATCTATTTTGTAACTGCTTCTGAGGAGGTGACTTTAACGCTGAACTCTGAGAGATTCTGTGGAAGATCTTTGAAAACAATATCAAAGGGAATTGCCTTTTTACTGTCAATTTTCATGTTACTGAGATCTTTACCAAACTGATTCCCCATGATTTTTTCTAATTCAATAAATGATAAGGTTTGAATTTCTTGCAGGCTGATCGGGTTGCCACAAAAGACTGTCTTTTGCAGCAATGGTTTGCCATTTTGATCAAAAATGACCCCTTTGACTTGAATCGCAGCACGTGGTTGTGAAAAGTTATTGATTGCTTCTCCGTGGATCAGGAAGAGATCACCATCGTGCTCATTCTTGATGAATTTCCCCTCTAGTTCACTCAGGGTAATCTGGCCGGTTTGCACCGACCGATTTGTTTGTTGTCCAAAAATTTGTTGAATTGTCTGATTTAACTGATCGGGACCATTGATATAGACGAATACGCCACCAATAATCAGAATGACCAGAATTAACAGTAACAAGATCCGGATAATGCTGGAAATTGGACCACCTTTTTTCTTTTCAACAGGCTGCGATGCTACTCTTGCTTCCGCTAGAGGTTCCATATTGGTGGTCGTTTTATTAACAACATCTTCTTCTGCAACTGTTTCAGGAGGGACAGGATTATCATTTTTTGCCATGAAAATCTTTTCAATCGTGTCCAATTCTTCTGGTGATTCTGTCAAGGTAATATCTTCATTTTTCGTTTCAGTTTCCGCACCGAAGGTAAAAGTTTCTTCGTTCGTCGCTTCAGAATCAAGTTCCTGAAATTTGTCATAACTGAAATTAGAATCATCAGCAATAGGTTCATTGAGATTTTCGCGGGAGGATGTCTCCTCTATGGTAGAATTGGTAACCGGTTCTTCCGCAGAAAAGTCTATCTCTTCAGGATGTTTTGATTCAAGATCAAGGGGCTTTTCAGCGCGAAAAACGTGTTTACAACGAGCACAACGTACCTTTGCTCCCCCATCAGGAATTCGATCGGAATCAATATCGAATTTTGTCGAACACTCGGGACAAACAATGATCATCAGGCGCTCTCCTTTGGTTTAGGGCTAAATGCAGATAGTAGACTGTTTGGATCCTTGCAGCTGTTGCTACTGGATAGACTCATTTTCGATAAATTTAGGTTCTATTGCTGCTGGTCAAGTTTCCTCGATCAGATAAATATCAGGGAGGTTGCGGTATCTTTCATCATGATCAAGCCCGTAGCCTATAATAAAACCATCTTCCATACTGATACCGATATAATCTGCTTCAATATCAACTTCTCTGTGGGCTCTTTTATCAATCAGGGTACAGACTCTTAAGGAGCGGGGTTCCTGCAGCAGTAATTTGTTATAGAGACACTCCAGGGTATATCCGCTATCAACAATATCTTCGACGACGATAACATGACGATCACGAATCGACATCTCAAGCTCTTTGCGAAACTCGATGATACCCGAAGTCCGGGTGCCGGAACCATAGCTTGCCAGTCGAACAAAATCGACCACTGATGGGGTTTCAATTTCCCGAATCAGGTCGGCAATAAACAAAAAGGAGCCCTTCAAGACTCCAACCAGCATGATCTCCTCATCACCATAGTCCCGGGTGATCTCTTGACCAAGTCGTTTGACCTCTGCAGCGATTGTTTCGCGAGAAAAGAGGATTTTGCGGGTCTGTTCCGCCATTTTGTCTGTCACTCCCTAGGGTCGGTGGTTTGACAGCAAGCTATAGCAGGAAAAAAGCGGTTCTGTCAATTGCAACCGACTTCCGGGCGATGTTTTAAGTTGATAAAATCTGCTATGAATCAGCATTGTTAGAAAATCCATTAAAAGTGAAAGAGCCGCAATGGGTAGTTGATCCTGGACCGTTATGAATTGAATCAGTTGAGAGCCCCAGTTTCAGCTCGATTGCCACAAAAAATAGCGTGGCTGATTCGGTGAATTCCAGTTGCATTAACCGGAGGGATAGCGTATATAGTACAGCCCATGC
>JAGLDI010000066.1 GCA_023145655.1 Desulfuromusa sp.
GAAACCGAGTTCCATCAAGCGGTTCACGAAGTTCTAGAAACCCTTGGTCCAGTTCTGGTAAAACACCCAGAGTTTGCACATTACAAACTCATTGAACGCATTTGCGAACCAGAACGGCAAATCATCTTCCGGGTTCCCTGGGTTGACACCCATGGTAAAGTTCAAATCAATCGCGGTTTCCGGGTTGAATTCAACAGCGCCCTTGGACCCTACAAGGGTGGTTTACGTTTTCACCCTTCAGTCTATCTCGGCATCGTCAAATTCCTCGGCTTTGAACAAATTTTTAAAAATGCCCTGACCGGTCTGCCCATCGGTGGCGGCAAAGGTGGATCAGATTTTGATCCCAAGGGAAAAACCGATGGCGACATCATGCGATTCTGCCAGAGTTTTATGATGGAGCTTTACCGCCACATCGGCGAGCATACCGATGTCCCAGCTGGCGATATCGGCGTTGGCGGACGTGAAATCGGCTTTATGTTCGGGACCTATAAACGGATCACCAATCGCTGGGAAGCTGGAGTATTGACCGGCAAAGGTCTTAACTGGGGCGGTTCTCTGGTTCGTACCGAAGCAACCGGTTACGGTGCAACCTTCTTCGTTGATGAGATGCTCAAAGTTCGCAATGACTCTTTCGATGGCAAAACCTGTGTTGTTTCTGGTTCTGGAAATGTTGCCATCTACACCATCGAAAAGATCCATCAGCTCGGAGGTAAAGTGGTCGCTTGTTCTGACTCTGGTGGCTATATTTATGACGAAGACGGGATCGATCTGGAGCTGGTGCAACAGATCAAAGAAATTGAAAGACGCCGGATCAGCGTCTATGCAGATGAGCGCAAGAGCGCCAAGTATGTCGCTGCTGGCAATATCTGGGAAATCCCTTGCCAGGTCGCCATGCCTTCAGCAACTCAGAACGAGATCAATGGCAAAGATGCTGCCATGCTGGTCAAAAATGGCTGTATTGCCATTGGCGAAGGGGCAAACATGCCAACCACACCGGAAGGGGTCAAAGTTTTCCTCGATGCTGGTATCGCCTACGGCCCCGGCAAAGCAGCAAATGCCGGTGGTGTTGCCACTTCAGCCCTGGAAATGCAGCAGAATGCTTCCCGTGATTCCTGGGACTTCGCACAAACGGAAGCTCGCCTGCAGAAGATCATGCAGAACATCCACAACGACTGCTACCAGACTGCCGAGGAGTACGGTTCACCAGGCAACTACGTCGTTGGCGCTAATATCGCCGGATTCATCAAGGTTTCCCGTGCCATGCTGGCCATGGGCGTTGTCTGATCGATAACTTTAAAACCGTACATAAAAAGCCCCCGGACATAATCCGGGGGCTTTTCTACTACCTCAATAATACTGCATAAAGAAACTTATTTTATACAGCAAACCAGCTCCTGCGACACAACATCTGCCATCAATTTCACTCCGGGCTTGGGCGCATGGTAAACTTTGACCACTTTTTTATAACGACTATATGAAGGAAGCAACCCATTGAGAGCGTTGTGACAATTCTGCAACCATGGCTCATTAAGGAAACAATTTTTATTATCCGGAAACAATGCCAGATAGAAGATATCAGCCTCAACCAGATCCTGAAAAAAGTGTGATCCAAAGGAAAGTTCCGGCATAAGATCACCCGAGGTAAAGGCAACCTCAACCAAAACACTCAAATTGTTGATCTCAGAAAAACTGATCGGCACCCCCAGAGATGGCGTAGTTGTCCCCCAACGGCCAGGCCCCAACAACATGGTTTGACTGTTTTCCTTGTTGGCAATCCGCTTATTCAGCAACCCTATCATACGTGCAATCTCATACTTTTCAACCAGGGGCAAACATAGATATTCAGACGGCTCAACCCAGATAATCCATTCGATCTCCTGCGAAATATTGCCACCCATAAAATTCCCTGCAGAACGAAAGAACAGATTTCCCTCTGGAACATTTTGCGGTATCTCCAGGTGTGTCTTTGAGCCCTTGGTCTGCAAGGGACGACACTGAACAACATCAATCTTAACGATTCTGTCGGTGGTGAAATTTGCGGTAAATTCAACATCAACCGGGTAATCATAGGCCGTTTCGATGGTCTTCAACAAACGCTGCATTATTGCGGTAAAATCTGTTTTTTCAAGAAAATCGTCAAAAGTCAAACGCCAGACGTCTTGACCTTTTTTCCCCCGGCGTTCAAGAAGTTCCATCGTCTCATGATCTTTGACTGCATAGAATTGCCACGGGATATTGATCTCTTCTTGAGTCAATTTAAGCAAAGAAACCGTTTCCAGACGGTTCTCATTTACATTCAGCAAATCAATATCACGTTGGGAAAACTTACGGACATCCTCAAAACCTTTATGTTGACGCATCCTAGGGGAATCAAGAGCAACAACCCGAGGGTAATCAATTTCAGCCCGATCAACAGCCCTGGTACCAAGACCAACGACAAGCCGCAACATCCCTGCCTGCGGATCCATTTCTTTGTCCCAGACAAAGGTATTATAGGACACTCCCACACCAGCCAGTTCCGGCATATAATAATGTTTTCGATAGGCTCCTGAAACCCGTTGCACCAGTAACGCCATCTGCTCATCCTGCTGGTCAAGACCTCGCTGCAAACGATAAGTCAGAGCATCTTCACTCATAGCACTGGCAAAAATTTTACGGATGGCGGTTTCCAACTGCTCTAACCGCTCCTCCGGATTCCCCTGATTGACACAGAAAAAGCTGTCATATTTCCCGGCAAAAGCGTTCCCAAAACCATCTTCCAGCAAAGAACTGGAGCGGACTATGATCGGATACTGTCCATAATATTCAAGTAATTGTTGAAATCCCTCACGGATTTTATCCGGGAAAGACCCTTTAAGCATTTTCTCCCTCAATTCAGTCGCAGCAGAAAAATAACCCTCTTCTGTCTTCTGCTCCATAAACAGTCGCCACAAACCGTTATGTACAATGTATGAATAATAAACATTGGAGCCTACATAATGAGAGTCATGCTGCTCTAGATGAGCATCCCAATCAAAAGATTGATCCTGGCGCAAAATATTGTGTGCCAGCAACATTCCAACAGCCTTGCCACCGATAAAACCAGTACCAATGACCCGTGATTTAATCTCAAGCAGATCCTGCAGAGAGAAATACTGCCTGGCCAGGGTCAACATCCGCTCTTCCCGAGCGATCATATGTCGACAAATATGCCGAACCATGCCAGCACGATCAACTTCCATAGAAGTTTCTTTACACAGGTCTTCAGCTTCGATAAAAAGTCGATGCCAATGGTCAATCTGACGGCGGGACGCATCTTTAGTCCGCGCTGCAAGGGAGTTGTAAAGACGTGTCGATTCAAAACTGTTGGTCAGTGGGATGAACTTGTCGCCCACTTTATGGTGGGGCAAGAACATAGTTGGAGAGCGACGCTGCCAAACCTTTAGTGGCTGGATATGAAAATGATCTTCGTGATTGAAAACATCAATCAATATCTGAGTCGTATCACGAATCTGTTCAATAGTTTTAAAAGAATGATAATCCCGAATCAGGGCAAAATAAGCAACCGTATCTAATTCAAACAGATAGGGACAGGTCACCCGGAAAAAGTTTCCAACCATGTGATCTGTTGTCCAGGCCGAAAGAAGATCTGACAGGCAGTCAAAAACATAAAAAGCCCCAGGACCTTGCTCTGTGGCAATATTATGAACACTGCTGGCAAAAACTTCAAATCCCAGGCGTGGATCCAGTTGATGAACTTTGATTTGTGGCGTTTCACCAAGCAGAGGAAGGTGGTCGCCGAAACGCATATAATTGATCTGCCGACCATCTCGCAATGCCTGATCAACAAAGGGCCCAACAAAATAACGATAATTTTCAATTGATTCTACCTTGAGAACCACATTATCGCCAATTCGCAACCCATCGAGAATATTATCCAACTCAGCGTAACCTGTCGAAACCCGTTCCGGCAAATCCATAACAGACTCTCCTGACGTAGAGGAATGAAGTCAAAATAGGACAATTAACAATGAAGATGGATCAATAATTGCTTGTTTTTATAACACACTATTGACGAACCAGGTCAAATCTCCAGCGCTAAGAGGTTTTCCTGAGCAGAAAATGCTATATTCTAAACATAAACCCTATTTTCTAATTTTTTTCTCTCCTGACCAATATATGGAAACAGAAGCATTATACTTTATTGGTATTTTCCTAAGTTACCAAATAGGTTAAGATATTTTCTATTGCGTAGAAAAACAACAACTCAAAGGACAGGCCGCCATGAATCTTGCTGAACGATTTCACGATAATTGCGGCTTCGGCCTCTTGGCTCATATCCATAACCAGCCATTTTGCAAGATGTGATTAAATCGCTCAGCCGGATGATGTACCGTGGTGCGATTGCAGCTTTATTTTTCCGGGGATGTTAAGCGTTATGTGTTTTAATGCTATTTAGGATTTAAATATAGAATCAAAGGTTGGAGGTAAAGAATATGACAAAATATTTAACTATGGGAGTGATTGGTAAATCACTAAAAGAAAACGAAAAACGGGTAGCAATTCATCCGGAACACATTGAACGTATCCCAAAGGAATTACGTGAACTAATTACTTTTGAGAAAGAGTATGGATTAAGGTTTGGTATGAATGACGACACCTTAGCCAAACTCACATCAGGACGAGTTGCTTCCAAAGAAGAAATATTAAAAGGGTTTGATTGTGTGTTGATGCCCAAACCTTTAGCTAAAGATTTGTATCAAGTTCGAGATGGCGCAATTGTGTGGGGCTGGCCACATTGTGTCCAACAGAAAGAAATGACTCAAATATCAATCGATAAAAAAATAACTCTTATTGCCTGGGAAGAAATGTTCATCTGGAATCAAACCGGTGGTAAACAGATGCATATCTTTTATAAAAATAATGAGATCGCAGGATACGCGGGTGTAAATCATGCCACAAGTCTTATTGGAACGACCGGAAATTACGGAAAAACACAAAAAGTAGCGGTGATTGGCTATGGCTCGGTGAGTCGGGGAGCTATTTATGCCCTGCAAGGTCAAGGATTTAAAGATATCACCGTCTATACTAATTTCCCGACAGCAGAGGCAAGGGATAAATTGCCTGGTCTGCCATTCAAACAAATAAAAAATGAATCAGGAAATATGGTTGTGATTGAATCTGACGGCACGACCCTTCCCCTTTCAGAAGCGTTATCAGATGTCCATATCATTGTTAATGCAGTCCTTCAAGATGTCAGCAAACCAAAAATGTTTGTATCTGCGAAGAATGCAGATAAATTGATGAAAGGTGCGCTTATTATTGATATAAGCTGTGATGAAGGGATGGGGTTTTGGTGTGCTAAACCAACAAGTTTCAAGAATCCTATATTTGAAGTGAAGGGTATATTTTATTATGCAGTTGATCACAGCCCAAGTTGGTATTGGAATGCGGCCTCATGGGAAATTTCAGAAGCATTGCTTCCATATCTACCCATAGTGCTCGGGGGATCAACTGAATGGAAAAAGAATAAAACCATTTCCAGATCAATAGAAATAGATAGGGGCATCATTCAGAATTCAAAAATCCTCTCTTTTCAAAATCGAAAGAAAGAGTATCCACACCAAATTGACTAGGAGACTGTCGGATTTTACAAATCGTAGCAAGAAATCATCTGTTCAATTCTTGGGCCCGGCTCGGATAGAAAAAATATCTAGTTCGGTGGACACCACACTTTACGCTAAGGATAGATCTGGTGTCCCCCGAACTCGTGCATCGACGATTCGTTTCCGCAAAGCTCCCAAGGACATATGCGAAGCCATTTCGATAAGAGATTTGACCGACAGATTGAAACGGTTTACTGGCTAAGTTTTGACAAAGACAAAAGCATCCTAGATACTGGGAGCAATTCAACTATCAGTTGTATTGAGGCAGCGTGAAAGTTTTTACGCTGTTATCCTTTCCTGAACATCTCACCTGCAATGGAGTTGCCCGTGCCATCGCTAGATTTTGAACTGGAGCGTCGTAATTTTCTACTCTACTACGACAGTAACCAACAACTGTTTGAAGGAGCAAAAAATGCTTGCATCAGCAGCATCACTTCATTGCTCAGACAGTCGAATATCGGTGAGGTGACCAAAATCGAAGGTCGGATTAAAGACAAGAACGAATGCATCAAAAAGTTTCACCGCAAGTATCAGAGCAAACTTGAGGCAGAAGAGCAACCCTACCGCATTCAGGACTATATTTCCGACCTGATCGGCATCCGCATCATCTGTCTTTATGAAGACCAGATTGCCAAGACCTCAGAAGTTTTGAAGCAACATTTTCGAATTATTGATGTCACCGACAAGATTTCCGCGCTGGAAGGCACAGAGGATTCCTTCGGTTACAAAGGTCTGCACATGGATCTGGCCCTGAGTGACGATCTGGCGGTGCAGGAGAGATTCCAGGCGTTTGCCGAAGTCCCTTACGAGATACAGATCCGGTCGCTGATTCAGGATGCTTGGAGCGTCCTTGATCACAAGATCAAATACAAAAAATCAATTCCCAACGATCTCCGCCGCCGGATCAATATTCTTTCCGCCCTGTTTGAACTGGCTGATCGAGAATTCAAGGAGATCCGCAATGCCACGGCGGAACTATTAGAGCGGGAGACTGTGGCACCGATTGACAACGCGACCGTAGAGGCAGCTTCGAGCAGTGATAAGCTGATCAACGCCTTCAATTTTCTGCGGGTGGCCGGACATTTCTTCCGTGATTTTGAATTTCAAGATTATAAGGTCGATGGTTTCGTGCAGGACATTCTAAAATTGAACCACTGTTTTGAAAGGGGGGACCTGCACCAGAGCCTGATGGAGAACCTGAAAACGGTCCGGGAGTACCGGGCCGAGTTCCTTGCCGCTGACCCCGAGCACAATTTCAGCCCCTATACGGCCATCCGTCATTGTCTCTATCTCCACGATCCAATTTCTTTTCAGCGGATTATTTCCCGCAGTGCCCGGGAACGCTTTGAACTCTGGCTGAAGGCCGAGGAAGGACTCGGTTAAATCAAGGCAAGAGCACCATTTTCATTTTATTTAACCGCAGTCAAAATATAGACTGGATCATAGGCTTCAAACATTTTGTAATTTGAATGGGGTCGAGTTCTGGCGATATTGACTGTAACCACCTCAACCTGATAACCGGCATTACCAAAATATTCATTGGCGGAAGTCAGCGTATCCAGAGTACTGGCATTTAGAACAATTCTTCCACCAACAGCAAGCCGCTGATCAACCGTATCCAGAATATCCCAGAGGCTACCACCGCTACCACCAATAAAAACACAATCGGGATCAGGCAACTCGTCCAGACAATCAGGAGCACCCCCCTCAATTAAAACAACATTACGGGTGTTGAATTTCTGCAGGTTTTCCTTGATAAACTGACAACATTCTTCGTTGCGTTCAATAGCAAAAATTCGTCCATCCGGCAGCAGATGATCCGCCTCGACACAAATAGACCCGGAGCCAGCACCAATATCCCAAAGGCACATATCATGACGCAACTTCAATTTCGCCAAAGTGACAACCCGAACCTCTTCCTTGGTAATCAATTTTTTGATGCTGACAAATTCTTCATCGGGAATCCCGAACGTTGGAATATAGGCCTGGCTGTCATCCTCATACTCCCGGATTAAAATCAGAACATTGAGAGGCGCAACATCCAACTCCAGCAGACCTTTAATATTGGTGACCCGGATTTTTTCTTTAGCAGTGCCTAAATTTTCACACAGATAGGCCTTATAACCGCTTCGCCGCCGGCTAAGGAGCTCACGACTGATCATTCCGGGGGTATTGACACCATCGGTTAAAATTGCAGCCTTGTCATTTGCCACAATCCGATCAACCACATCTTTCAAATCCCGATCATGAACCGAGATAAACACTGAATCGTCCCAGGGTTCACGAATTTTTGCAAAAGCATATTGTACCGAAGTAACGTTGGGGAGAAACTCAATCAGTTCCTCCGACAGATTGCGTAATAGATAACGCCCCAGACCAAAAAACAGAGGATCTCCTGAAGCCAAGACCACCACCCGGCCGTCACAGTCTTGCAAACGGCCCACCATCTCAGCCAGATTGCTGTCATCAAGCGAAAACTTCTCTCCCGGAAAATCGGGAAACAATCCCAGCAAGCGCTCTGCCCCAAAGAGGAGGTCACTCTGATTAATCAGCTCAAGAGCCTGCGGGGTAAACCCTTCCTGACCCGCAATTCCAGCACCGATGACATGAATTGACTTCATTATTGCCTCCCTTTGGAGAGTTTTTATTTTTATGGGTTAGAGACACAAATAATTTTTTTAACGAAGAGATGCTGAGTTCGCAGAGAAAGGCTTGAAGCTTGCCCTTGATTTTGAACAAAAAAGAGATTTTATCTTTTTCTTCTCTGCTTCTCTCCGCCTCCGCGTTAAAGCTTTTGATCCTCTTGGTGTCCTTGGCGCCTTGGTGGCTAATCAGTTTTTCAGTATCAACCATTTAACTTCTTCACCACAGCAATCCCATCGGCGAAATAATCGATAATATTGTGGCAACCAAAATCCTGCTCAATATAAAACAGCCGATCCAGTGGTGCCCCAATGACATCAAGCAGGATAACCCGGTTAACCCCACCGTGGGCGACAATAACAACTTCCTCTCCCAGATGAGCAGAGATGATCTGCTTGATCACTGGGCGAACCCGCCGTGCCATCGCCAATAAGCTCTCCCCAGAAGGAGGGGCCACATTGACAATATCATCAAGTCGGGCCTGCCACAACTCGGGATAATCCCGCTGCAGTTGCTGCCAGGTTTGTCCCTGCCAATCACCGATATGCAGCTCTCGCAATTCTTCTCGATATACAGGCCGCACTGCTTGTAACATTGCGATCTGATCCGCCGCAAACCGACAACGGAACAGATCACTTGAATAGATAGCACGGATCTTTTGCTGTTGAAAGCGTCCGGCAAAAGCTGCCGATTGCTGGCGACCGAAATCGGTCAACCGAGTATCACCCTGACCATTGTAGCGTTTACTTTCAAATCCATCCACCTGCCCATGGCGGAGCAAGTGCAGGCGTGTTGCTTTCATTATTCCCCCGTCCCGGGTTCCGTTACGGGATCAAGGGCTGCTTCAATCCGCTCCCAGATTTCATCGCTCCCCACCCGGGTCGTCGCAGAAAAGAGAGTAAACGCATCACGGGGTAAGCCGGTTTCCTCAACAATTGTCAGAATCTGTTTATCCCGCTTGGAACGGTTAATTTTATCGATCTTGGTAATCACCGGAATTGTCGGAACACCGAATTCTTCCAACCAGTCGAGGAACCGAATATCCTCCTCTCGAGGAACCCGGCGAATATCAAAGATAAAAACTACCCCATACAATGATTCACGTACTTCAAGGTAGGTCCGAATCATCGGACCCCAAGCTTTCTTTACTGCTAGAGGGACTTTTGCATAACCATAACCGGGCAGATCGACCAGTGAAAATTGGTTGTTAATATTAAAAAAGTTAATCAGCTGGGTGCGCCCAGGGGTTGAAGATGTCCTCACTAGGCTTTTCCGATTGACCAGAACATTGATCAACGAACTCTTCCCAACATTGCTGCGACCGGCAAAGGCAATTTCCGGAAACTGCTCCGATGGGTAATTTCCTGGTCGAGTCGCACTTTTTATAAATTCAGCTGAAGATATTTTCATAGTAATCCCGTAATCAATCGATTTTGTTTCAAGTTTCTGGAGAATAGCTCATGCAAAACGGCTTTGGCAACCAACAACGCAAGAATCTGACTCCCCTCCAGCAAGGAGAGACTTCACCCTGCTGGAATCAGGTTATTTACCTTTACAGAGACAGCTAACTTTCACTACAATAGTAAGGATTAAGAACAAAAAAAATCAATCTAAAAGGAGAAAAAATGTTGAGTCAAAAACTTATCGATGCCATCAACGAGCAAATCCAATTTGAATATTACTCCGCTTTTGCTTATAAAGCGATGCAGGCATATTTTGAAGGTGAAGACCTGACCGGGATGGCGAACTGGATGGATATCCAGTTTCAAGAAGAATTATCACATGCAGAAAAAATGTTTCAATTTGTCTGTGAAACCGGTGGCAAAGTAGAGGTTATGGAGATCAAAGCCCCAAATAACAAGTTTGATTCAGTTTTGGAGGTATTTAAGGAGACGCTCAAACACGAGCAGGAAGTCACTTCACGTATCAACAAGCTGATGGATCTTGCTCAGGAAGAAAAGAACCACACAGCACAGATCTTCTTACAGTGGTTTATTACCGAACAAATTGAAGAAGAAGCCAATGTCAGTCATATTATTGCCAAACTGAAAAGAATCGGAGCAGATGGACGTGGACTGATGATGATTGATCAGGATTTAGAAAAACGGGTTTTTGCCCCACCAGCATAGTATCCCATAGAATGAGATCTCACCACCTAAGGTGGATAAAAAAAAGACCACGTATTTGATACGTGGTCTTTTTTATTTTGTCAGAGAAACTCCCTTAAATGCTCAGACCAAAGAACCCTGGGAATATGACCAGGATTGCCAACACAAAAACCTGGATGGCAATAAAAGGCATAACTCCCCAATAAATATCTGTTGTTTTAATCTCCGGCGGGGAAACTCCCTTCAGATAAAACAGGCTGAAGCCAAAAGGTGGGGTCAAAAATGAGGTTTGGAGATTCATCGCAACCAGAATCGCGTACCAGATAGGATTAATCCCAAGATTATCGGCAATCGGTGCTAGAATCGGCACGATGATGTAAGAGATTTCAATGAAATCGATGAAGAATCCGAGGACCATGATCACCAGCATCGACAGAATCAGGAATCCCCATTTTTCTCCGGGTAACCCCATCATAAAATCTTCGACCAGATAATCGCCACCGGTATAAGTAAAAACCATGGAGAACGCAGTCGCACCAACCAAAATGGCAAAAACCATTGAGGTGATCTTGACTGTTTCCATGGTACTGTCCCAAACCATTTTGATCGAAAGCTGTTTATACATCGCCGCCAGGATAATCGCACCAATACCGCCAACAGCAGATGATTCAGTTGGAGTTGCCACACCGAATAAAATGGAACCAAGCACCAGCATAATCAAGATCAGAGGGGGAATAATCGCCTTGAGAGCCCTGATAACCTGCTGGGCTTTTGTTCCGTGCTCTGCCCCCTCCAGTCGGATCGGTGGGGCAAGATCTTTTTTAAAATAGGTAATAATAGCAATATAAATAACATAAAACAGAACCAGGGAAATCCCCGGCCAGAAGGCCGCCATAAACAAGTCACCAACCGGAACCTGGAATACATCCCCCAAAATAATCAGAATGATGGACGGCGGAATAATCTGTCCCAGTGTTCCTGCAGCACAGATTGCACCCGTTGCCAATTTCTTATCATAGTTATATTTAAGCATGACTGGCAGGGAGATAACCCCCATAGCGACAACACTGGCCCCAACCACGCCCGTTGAAGCTGCCAACAGAGCACCAACCAAAACCGTCGAAATGGCAATACCACCGCGCATTTCGCCGAACAAGAAACCCATCGATTCAAGCAAGCGCTCAGCCAACTTTGATTTTTGCAGGACAATTCCCATGAAGATAAAGAGTGGAATCGCCATCAAAATGGTGTTGTTCATGACTGACCAGATGCGGTGCGGCATCATGGCAAAAATACTTGGACCTTCTGCAATCAGGCCGAAAACAACGGCCGCCCCGCCAAAAGTAAATGCAACCGGGAAACCCAGCAGCAGCAACCCCAAGGCAAAGACAAACATCACTAAACCAATCATCTGGACAACTTCTTTCTATACATAAATAGCGAGACCGCTATTGTTTTTAAATTCAAATTAAAGGACATCGTCTTCGGTATGATGCTGTGGTGGAAATTCCAACCCACGATACATACGGATATTCCGAACCACAAACCCAGCTGAAGAGATGATCAAACAAACAAAAGAAATGGGGATAACCGCCTTGATCAAATATCGGCGGGTCAGACCACCCGGGTCGCCACTGATTTCACCCATGACATAAGCTTCATGAACAAACCAGACCGATCCGTTGATGATCAAAATCGCCAGGGGTATTAAGAAAAGGAAGGTTCCTGCAATGTTAATAATAGCTTTCAACTTGGGTTTGAAATTGTCATAAAGAATATCGACCCGCACGTGTCCCTCTTCTTTCAGGGTATAAGACATGCCAAGGAGAAAAACGACGGAAAATAGATGCCATTCCATCTCCTGCATAGCGATAGATCCAGAGCGGAAGAAGTAGCGCATGATCGCATCATAAAATACATTAACCAGCATCACCAACATCAATACACCAGCAATCCAGCCGACGATATCGGAAAAACGGTCCAGAATTCGTTCAGTTTTTAACAGCATAACAATCCTGCCAAAAGGTAAGGGGAAACAAGAAAAGGCTCCCGGATATTTCACCGGGAGCCTTTGTGACATGGGATACTCGATTTTATTCGAGGTTATCTTTCAGATAAGCATAGTCAGAGATCTCAGTCCAACGACGAGATTTCTGCATATAAGCAGTCTGTGCATCATAGATTTTCTTAAACATCGGATCTTTTGCGGCGGTTTCCTTCAGCAGCTTATCATTTTCAACCTTCATAGCAGCAATAACTTCTTTTGGGAAAGTCTTGATTTTGATGTCTGGGTATTCGGCCGCCATTTTGTCTAAATTTACGGCACTATCATGATAGGAACGGGCATACATGTCGTAAGCAGCAAATTCCATAGCCACTTCTAAAATCTTCTGTAGATGCTTTGGAAGGGCATTAAACTTTTTCTGATTAACCAGGAACTGCAGTTCCGTTGCTGGCTCATGCCAACCGGTATAGTAGTAAGGGGCAATCTTGTGGAAACCCATATTGAGGTCAAGAGAAGGACCAACCCACTCCAGAGCATCAATAGTACCACGATCAAGAGCAGTATAAAGCTCACCAGCCGGGATATTGGTGACAACGACACCAAGTTTGGAGAGAACTTCACCAGCAAATCCGGGGATCCGCATTTTTAGACCTTTAAAGTCATCCAGACTTTTGATTTCTTTCTGGAACCAACCACCCATCTGGTTGCCGGTATTACCACCAGGGTATGAATTGACGCCATGACGATCATAAACTTCTTTCATCAACTCCATACCACCACCATAGTAAAACCAGGCATACTGCTCAGGAGCGATCATGCCGAAAGGCATAGTGGTGAAAAACAGAGTATTTCTATCTTTGCCTTTCCAATAATAGGATGCGGAATGACCCATCTCGTACTGGCCAGCCTTAACCATATCAAGAATGCCAAGTGGGGCTTTATGCTTATTTTTGGAATCGATACGGATTTCCATCTCACCGTTCGACATCTCGTTAACCATGTCAGCCATTTTGAGAACAGCATCACCAAAAATTGGGAAGTTGGTTGGCCAAGTCATTGCCAATTTCCAACGATACTTGGCAGCAGCTTCTGCCTGAGGGGCAAAAGTTCCGACCATCAGCAGTGAGAAAACAGCCAGAAAACAAATTGACATACGAAACACGGTTTTTTTCATACGTTCCTCCATTCAGATAAAATAGTTTATGGGGCAATTCAAACATCTATACTTTTTTGGTTATAGATAGCGTATAACACCCTAATTCACGACTCTTTGTCAATAAATTAGTTAATTTTTGTCACGATCAACCTAGGAGACTGCCGGACTTCACAAGAACCTACTATGATATCGCCTGATCGATTCATATTTCCAGATATCTTCGACAAATAGCTGTGCTATTCGCTCTCAAATTTACGATAATCTACCCTCGAACAGTCAATTTCTCGTACGATCCGCAAAGCCTGACAGCCTCCTAGTCAATCGAATCCAGAGGGATAGAATCGACCAAGACTAGGGGTAATACGGTGGTCGGGTAGGTCAATCAGGTGATCCGAGATAACTCATAGTTTACAAATTCACAAAAATCCATAGAAAACGATGTGTTAATTATTGACTCAAAATAGCAGTTGACCGATTATCGTTTCTTCAATATTCAGCTGACAGATCTTTTTCTACTCTCGTTGGAGACCCTTATGAAATATATCAAGTTGATTATTCGCTTGATTGACGGACTCAATACCAAGGTGGGGCATGCTATCTCATGGCTCAGCAGTTTCCTGGTTTTAGTTGTCTGTTACGATGTTTTTACTCGCTATTTTTTACGCAAAAGCAGCGTTGGGGTGCAGGAACTGGAATGGCATATTTTTGCGGTGCTGTTTCTGCTTGCCGCCGCATATACATTGAAGGTCGACGGCCATGTTCGAGTTGACGTCATCTACACCCAACTATCGCCGCGCGGAAAAGCGTGGGTCAATTTATTCGGCAGTCTGGTCTTCCTGATCCCCTTTTCAATTTTGGTAATATGGGCCAGCAAGGGCTTTATCAGTATGAGCTGGATGATTCAGGAAACCAGCCCCGACCCCGGCGGTCTCCCCTTCCGTTATGTTCTCAAAGCAATGATCCCGGCAGGTTTCACCCTGATTCTGTTACAGGGAATTGCCCTGACCCTGCGTTCATTCTGTACCATTATTGGTCGCCCGCTGGAAAAGATTGAAGCAAAAGAGAAAAAAGAGGAACAGCAACATGCCTGAGTATATGTCCCTGGTCTTATTTGCCACCGTCTTCGCGGTATTGTTGCTTGGCTTCCCGGTTGCATTCACTCTGGGTGGGGTTTCGCTGATCTTTGGTTACTTCACTTTTGGAATGGGATTTTTCCAACTGCTCCCCTTGCGGATCTGGGGAACAATGACCAACTACGTGTTGATCGCCGTGCCACTGTTTGTCTTTATGGGGATGATGTTTGAAAAGTCGGGGCTAGCAGAAGAGTTATTGGAAACGATGGCAATGCTCTTCGGCAAACTACGGGGCGGCCTGGCTATTTCGGTCATTGTTGTTGGTGCCGTCCTTGCGGCCTCCACTGGAATTGTCGGCGCAACCGTTGTCACTATGGGGCTCTTGTCACTGCCAACAATGCTCAAACGCGGCTATTCCCCTGAGTTATCTACCGGAACTATCTGTGCTGCCGGCACCCTGGGACAAATTATTCCACCGAGTATCGTTCTGGTGCTGCTGGGTAGCGTCCTGAATGTCCCAATCGGTGATATGTTCATTGGTGCGGTTATTCCTGGTTTGATATTAGTTGGTATGTATATTTTCTGGATTATCCTGGTTGCAATCTTCCGCCCTGAATCGGCCCCGGCAATGCCTGCTGAGGAACTTGCTACTTTTCGTAAATCAGGGATGTATCGAAAAATCATCAGAGCTTTTCTGCTGCCATTTTTCCTGATCGTTGCAGTGCTTGGTTCAATCTTTGCCGGGATTGCCTCTCCAACGGAGGCTGCTGCAGTGGGGGCAATGGGTGCCACTCTTCTGACCATCTGGCAAAAAAAATTCAGTTTACAAATATTACGTGAAGTTATGCAGGGGACGACAACACTGACCTGCATGGTTTTTATACTGATCGTCGGGGCAACAACCTTTGGACTGGTTTTCCGGGGGATGGGGGGGGATCGTTATATCACCAATCTTATTCTCGGTGCGGGGATGGAACCAGGACATTTTCTACTTATCGTCATGATAGTTATTTTTGTTGCCGGGTTCTTTATTGATTTTATCGAAATCACCTTTATTATCGTTCCGGTCGTAGCTCCAATTTTCCAACAGATGGGAATCGATCTCCTTTGGATCGGGATTCTCATTGCGATGAACTTGCAAACCTCCTTCCTGACCCCACCTTTCGGCTTCAGCCTTTTCTACCTGAAAGGGGTTGCTCCGCTAGAAATCACCACCACACAAATTTATAAGGGGATTATCCCCTTTGTTGGCATTCAGATGATTTGTGTGTTGATTGTGGTCTTCTGGCCTGAAACCGTTACTTGGTTACCAGAATATCTGGTGAAATAGTTTCCGTCCAAAAACCGCCCTTTTCCGCAATCTCTATGTCAATCTGCACATTTGTTTGTGCGGCGTAAAGTACTACGCCTCCGCTCAAACACTTGAGTTCCTTGATCTTGCAAAAAAATTCTTGTTTCTGAATCAGAAACTTGTATTGTTCCTTCCAGGGTTTCCGGACAAACCTATTCAGATAAAAGTTCAATCTACCTTGCGTTTGCGATAGACCTCAGCAATCCCTCCGGCGGAAGTTTCCCGATACAGAGAAGGTAGTGCCTGACCAGTTTCATTCATCACCAAAGTGATTTCATCGAAACTGATCTTATGTTCTCCTCCTGAAAGAAGAGCGAAATGGCAACAACTCAACGCTCTGCTTGCAGCGTGGGCATTCCGTTCTATACAGGGAATCTGCACCAGTCCATTAACCGGGTCACAGGTCAAACCAAGATGGTGTTCCAGACCCATCTCAGCGGCATATTCAATCTGCTTGTTCGTTCCGCCGTGAAGTTGGGTTGCCGCTGCTGCCGCCATAGCACAAGCCGTCCCGACCTCCCCTTGACAACCAACTTCAGCTCCGGAAATCGAAGCATTTTTTTTAACCAGGTTACCAATCAGTCCAGCGGTTGCCAAAGCCCGGAGAATATCATTATAGCTGCACTCTAAAGTTTCATTTAAATAGCGTAGAACTGCGGGAAGAACCCCACTGGCGCCACAGGTTGGTGCGGTAACAATCATCCCGCCACTGGCATTTTCTTCAGATACCGCCAGAGCATAGGACCAGATTCTTGCATTGTTTTTAAGGTGGGCTCCATACAAACTCGCTTTGCGATGAAAAGTATGAGATTTTCGTCCTAACCCCAATCCCCCGGGGAGAACCCCAACCTGCTCCAAACCCCGCTCAATCGCGGAAGACATCATGTCCCAGACACTATCGAGAAAATCGAGAAAATTAAGATCTTCACAATTGAGAACATATTCCCAGAGTGATTCACCACTACGATCCAAGCACTCCAAGATATCAGACAGTTTTGTTAAGGCATAGACTGAGGGTGGTGGTACCGGGTTCTTATCATCAAATAAAGCACCACCCCCGACACTGTAAACCTCCCAGTTCTGCAATATCACTCCGGTATCCGTTATAGCCTCAAACCGCATCCCATTCGGATGAAGGGGCAGTTGCTTTTCAGGAACCCAGAGCAACTCTAACTTGGCGTCATGAAATTGAAAAACCTCTGCCAGAGCTTTGTCGGTTAAATGCCCACGACCCGTGGCCGCAAGACTGCCAAACAATGTGACCCGGTAAAGTGCCGCACCGGGGTATTTTCCCAAAAATGTCAGGGCAGCTTGTCGCGGAGCCATGGTATGACTGCTGGAAGGTCCAGTACCAATACGGTAGAGCTCACGAAGCGATTCCATACTTTATACCTCTAGTGAAAGTGGCCGTTTTATCAAAAAAAGCCCGCCGGAGATTGGCGGGCTTTTAAAATTTTCTGATCAACCTGGCTAGGCAAATAAATCGTAGTAAGCAGCCTCTGAAATTTTACTCCAGGCCTGTTGTTGCTTCTGGAATTTACTGAAGCTCTCGTAAACCTTCTTACTCATTGGATCTTTAGCAACAATTTCTTCAAGGACTTCTACAGAATATTTTCTCAGTTGTTCAATAACCTCAGCTGGGAATTTCTTGAGAATAACCCCTTCTTCCTTAACCATTTTATCAAGATAGATATTGTTCTTAGTTTCAGATTCGCAAAGCATCCACATGTTTGCCGACATTGTTGCAGCGACAAGGATTTCCTGCAGATCTTTCGGTAAAGCCTCGTAAGCACTCTTATTGACAAAAGATTCAAGAACTGTCCCCGGCTCATGCCAACCTGGATAGTAGTAGTATTTAGCAACTTTATAGAAACCCATTTTGTAGTCATTGTAGGGACCAACCCACTCGGTCGCATCAATAACACCACGCTCAAGGTTAGTATAAAGTTCCCCACCAGGAGAGAGAACTGCTGTACCACCCGCCTTGGCCAGAACTTTCCCACCTAAGCCGGGAATTCGCATTTTTAAACCCTTGAAATCATCCAGACTTTTGATTTCACGGTTGAACCAGCCTCCCATCTGCACCCCGGTATTCCCCGCTGGTAGTGGCTTCAGATTAAACTTGCCATAAACTTCTTCCCAAAGTTCCATCCCCCCACCAGTATAGAGCCAAGCATTCATCCCCTGCGCATTCAAACCAAAAGGGACCGCAGCAAAAAACTGAGTTGCGGGAGCTTTACCAGCCCAGTAATAAGCGGCACCATGCCCCATCTGAACCATTCCCTGACTAACCGCATCAAATGACTGAAGGGGCGGAACCAATTCACCTCCACCATAAACTTGAATATTCAGACGTCCGCCGGACATAATCCCTATCATCTCCGCCAGTTTGTCAGCACCCTCCCCCAAAAGTGGGAAGTGTGGTGGCCAGGTTGTGACCATCTTCCAGTTGTAGGTTTTTTCAGCCCGAACAATGGCTGGAGCACCAATCGTTGTCGCTGCTACAGCCGTTGCCGCAGTCGCTTTTTTAAGGAAATCACGCCGATTGTTTTCTTCCATGAACGCCTCCCTGACAATTCTAGTTGTTTAATTATAAAATAGATGACCTAAACAGAATATAACCACGTTTTACAAATGTCAAACCTTTGGCACGACTGTAATTATTTTCCCTTGGAACGAAGAAGGTCAACGATGAAGGTTGCTCCGCCCCCCGGGGTTTCTTCAACCCAGCTGTTTCCACCTGAGACCCGAGCTATTTTAGCTACGGTTGCCAAACCTATCCCCGTACCGGAAGATTCATGGCTGCATCGGCCACGCTTAAATGGCTCAAAGATTGTTTCCCGCTCCCCTCCAGCAACTCCAAGACCATGATCAACCACCACAAACCGGACTCGATCAGAAAATTCAGACCCTGAAATTTCAATGTGGGGGTCGTGTTCCGCAGCATATTTCAATGCATTCCCTAGTAGATTCCTGAACAGATCAGCCAGCAGCGATTCAGGTATTTTGACCTTGGGCAATTTATCAATCTGCACTTTTGCTCGATGCTCCAAGACTTTATCTGCTAGCTCCAATAATACATTTTCGGCAATCTCCGTTGCATCCAGGGGCTCCTCGGGCAGCTTGAGTTGTCCAACCCGTGACAGTGTCAGCAAATCCTCCAGGAGATCTTTCATTTTTTCTGCAGTTTTCTTGATCTCGACAATACATTCTAGGCCAATATCATCAAGCTGATCTCCATAACGATCTCCCAAAAGTTCCGCAAAGCCAATCAAAGGGGTCAAGGGGGAACGAAGATCATGGGATACGGTTGAAACAAAAGCGTCCAGTTCCCGATTTGTCTGCTGCAGTTGACGTCTGGTCTCTATCCGCTCAGTAATATCTCGGCTGACACTAAGTTTATGGGTTGGATTTTTTTTCAAAGGATAGGGAGAATGGATAATTTCGTAGGTTCGTCCCGTTGCAAACAGAGTCTTTTCCTGGTGAATAATCTGCCCCTGCAAAACCTGCGACAAGGGACAATCCTCACAAACTTGTTGTTTTTGATAGATTGCTTGATAGCAAAATTTATCTTTGATTGGGCCAACCATCTCCTGCATTGCCCGATTGGTGAAAGTGATATGATAACTGGCATCGCAAATATAAGCCGGATCAACCATCCCATCCAGAACAGCTCGTAGACCTGCCTTTTCCAGCTCAAGTTCCCGAGTACGTTCTTCCACTGCGGAGCGGAGGCTGACTTCCAATTCCTTGAGGCGAGTAATGTCAACAAATGCCTCAATTCCGCCGATAACCTTGTCTTTATCGTCGCGCAACAGATCAACATTTTTAGTCAAAACAATGGTTCGGCCATCTTTGTGTTGGAAGGAACAGGTCAACCCGATATTGGGTTTTTCAGTTTTTGCAGAGAAAAGGTCACATTCGTTGAAACAGGGATCGCCCGACAACAGAGAACAATGTCGACCAATTACTTCTTTTGCAGTATAGCCGGTGATCCGTTGTGCTTCAGCATTCCAGTAAACAATTATTTTATCAGTATTAACGAGGAAGAGTCCGGTCGGAATAGTTTCCAACAGGTTTTCGAGGGGATATTCAGCAAGCAAATGATAGAGGTTCGAATTCATCGGATTTCCCCAAGGAAAAAACCTTAAAAAACAAGAACATAAATGACTATAACACTTCACACCATTTCAGGGGTTTTTTTACTTGGTCAACAGAAATAGATAATTCAGGCCGCGCGCCCGATAACGGCAACGTAAACTTCCACAGCACCACCTTCAATCAGCACTTGGCTACAAGTGGCAACGGTCGTCCCGGTTGTCATAACATCATCTATCAATAGGATTTTTTGTCCCGAAAGAGCTTCCTGAAGCTGAAATGCCCCATGGAGATTTTTGACCCTGTCGCTGGCAGATAACCCCTGTTGAGATTCTGTCTCACGGACCTTGACCAACAGATTATTGTTCAGCGGTAACCTTCTGCTCCGGGCAATCTCCCGGGCAAGTAACAGCGCTTGATTGTAACTGCGCTGTTGTAAACGTTTCTGCTGTAACGGCACCGGCACCACCAGATCAACCTTTAAATCACTATCGATAGCCCGCTCTAGCAGGTGCCCTAGAGGTCGATCCAATCCTACCTTGCCATTAAACTTAAACTGATGAATAGCGTGGCGTAATGAGCTTTCATACAGCCCCACTGCATAAACCTTGGTAAAACCTGGTGGTTGTTTTATACAGCGGCCACACAAATGAGAGCTGTTGGATCCCCCAACAAAAGGGAGAGCGCAGCAGGAGCATTTAGCCTGAGGGAGAGGACTGAATCCTTTTAAGCACTCAACACAAAAGACCGCGGAATAATCGTTTGGAAAGGTCTCGCCACAGAGCGGGCAAGCCGGCGGAAAGAACGTTTTAAACAGCGTGAGTAAGAGTTTTTTGATAACTGAAAATCCCCCCCGGCTGACGATCAACTGATTAGTTGATCAATAATGATTGTCCCGTCATGGCAGCCGGCTGTTCCAGATTCATAAGTTCCAGAATGGTCGGAGCCAGATCGGCAAGTATCCCATCACGAACCCGCTGAACGTTACGGCTGGGATCGACAAAAATGAACTGAACTGGATTTGTCGTATGGGCGGTATGGGGGCGCCCTTTACTGTCAACCATCTGTTCACAATTGCCATGATCTGCGGTGATCAGTAATTTTCCACCTACCTCAGTCACCGCACCAACAACTCTCCCAAGGCAGCTGTCAACTGTCTCCATCGCCTCAATCGCAGCGGTCAAATTCCCCGTATGGCCAACCATATCGCAATTGGCAAAGTTCAAGATAATAAGCTGATATTGATCCGCGGCAACCCGCTTAACCACCTCATCAGTCACTTCAACTGCACTCATCGAAGGTTTTTCATCATAGGTTGCAACATCTTTTGGTGATGGGATCAGAACACGGTCTTCACCCAGCCAGGGCTTTTCCACTCCACCATTGAAGAAAAATGTGACGTGAGCGTATTTTTCCGTTTCAGCAATACGCAACTGCTTAAGTCCAGCATCAGAAACAACTTCAGCAAGGATATCAGGATAAGTTTCAGAGGGGAAAGCAACCGGAAGATTCAAGGATTCGTCATATTCACTTAAACAAACATAATCGACTAACTCTGGTGTTTTACTACGAGCGAATCCGGGAAAATCATTCTGGGTCAAGGCACGGGTCATTTCGCGGGCACGATCCGAGCGAAAGTTGAAAAAAATGATACCATCACCATTGTCGATAGTGCCTGGTTGACCAATCACCCAAGGATCAACAAATTCATCGGTCTGAGATGCCGTATAGGCAGAGGTGATCGCCACAGATGAAGAATCTGCATATTGTCCGACACCTTCGGTCAAGGCCAGATAGGCCTTTTCAACCCGCTCCCAACGGTTGTCACGATCCATCGCCCAATAACGACCTGTTATTGTCACAATACGACCAATACCAATTTTTTTTAATTCATCTTCAAGTTGTTGTAGATAATCAACCGCACTTTTAGGGGGCGTATCCCGACCATCCAGAAACGCGTGGATACAAACATCCTTGACCCCAAGCTGTTGCGCCAATCGCACCAGAGCGTAGAGGTGAGTGTTATGCGAGTGCACCCCGCCATCGGAGAGCAAACCGAGTAGATGTAATTTTCCATCAGAGGCGAGAAGGCGGGCACAAACTCTCTTTAGAACCTGATTGCTAAAAAAGGAACCATCTTCAATTGCCAAACTGATCCGGCTTAGATCCTGATAGATAATCCGACCAGCGCCGATATTCATATGGCCGACTTCCGAGTTCCCCATTTGCCCTTCTGGCAGCCCAACATCCTGACCTGAGGCACTTAAGCGGCTGATCGGGTAGTCCTGTCGCAAGCGATCTAAAATTGGTGTTTTAGCCTGACAGGCAGCATTGTTCTCACAGCTTTCACTGATTCCCCAACCATCGATGATAACCAATGCTACCGGCGCTGTTGCCATTTTACTTCTCCGATGTTCCACCTGGAATCATTTTTGGTTCCTCGACGAGCTTAGCATCCTCAATCTGTTTCCGCTCCGGCAGAACCAGGGAATCCCAAGTTTTACATTTTGGACACCGGCTATTCCATTCTGTAAATCTGGCACCACAGGCTTCACAGACAAATCCAAGCAGGAGATGTCCATCAATGCTCAAAGCTTTTTGATACTCGATAATGGCTTCCTCAGTATTGTTTCGTCGCCGCTGAGCTTCAGCCAACAACAGATGAAGTTTGGTAAAATCTATTCCCGAAGTTTCCAGATCGGTCAGGTGCTCCATTGCTTCATCAACCATCTCCAGACGCAGACAGAGTCGCCCAAGGTAGAGCTTAAGCAACAGGTCTTCACTATCAACCTGCATCTGACTGCGATAAAATGCCAGCAACGCAGCAGGATCTTCAGCATTGATATAAAGATCCTCCAGACGAGCGAGAAAGATACTTTTTTTCAATGCTTTATAGCCATCCTGATAAACCTTGACAGCATCAGCATCACGCCCTGCCTGATGGTATGCATCACCCAAAGTTACCCGTGCCGGAGTAAACTTAGCCTCACGTTTGATAATATCCCGACAGACTTCAATCGCTTGCTCCCCTTTACCATTTTCTAAATCAGCGCGAGCAACTTCATAACGCAGTTGCAGCATGATTTGCTTTTCCGTATCGGCTCTCGACCCCGACTTTGATATTTTAAGAATCCTTTTTTGTAGGGCCAGAGCATCCTGCCAGTTGCCGAGATCTATTTGAATATCACGCAGTGCCCGCATCGCTTTACGATTATTAGCGTCACCCTCCAACAACTCTTTATAAATAGACATCGACTCTTCGCGACGGCCAGTCTCTTCGTAAGTTGTTGCCAATTTAAACAGAACTTCAAGCCCCTGTGGATCAAGCTTGCGCGCCTGCTGGAGTAATTCAATTCCCTCTTGTGTGTTGCCCTCCTGCAGAGAAACACTCGCCAGCGCCAAGTAGATATCAACCCGTTGTGAATCACGATCCAGAGCTTTTTTCAGTAGAGTTCGAGCTTTTTTTAAATCTCCCGAAAGCAATCGACCAACACCACTGCGGTAAATAGAACCAACCTCTTCAGATTTCTTCAGGCGCCGCCCCCCCTTCCAGTGACGGAAGGAATAGAGAAAAGCACTTAGAAAATGAACCCCATTGCCAACCATAAGGCCAATCAGCAACACACAGATCAACATAATTGCTGACGGCAGAGTGTAACTGGTGTCACTGGTCAGAAAGACCGTAATATCGCCCGGATTGATCCCCCAGAAATAGAGAAACCCGACAGCGAAAACGATAAAAGTTAATACAAGCAGGGCAATTAGAATCATGATCATCTCCAGGCTAACCCACACTGTGGGTTACAGGGTTATTTACTCACCAAACTTTTCAACTTCAGTTTTGCAGTCAACACAATAGCGGGAAAATGGGCGAACTTCCATGCGTCGTGCTGGAATTTCTTCCTCGCAACGCATACAAAGGCCATAGACTCCCTTGTCCATCCGCTCTAAAGCAGCATCAATATCACGCACCCGGGAACGCTGCGTTTCACTCAGGTTCATTAATACTTCCTGATGATAACTATTCGATGACATATCTCCTATATCGGGTACGCCATCTTTCCCTAACGACTGGGATGCGGCGTATGCACGCTCAGATTCAGCCAAATCCTCAGCCCGCATTTGCAATAAATGCTCCCTTATCTCTGTTAGCTCTGCTTCTTCCATCGTTCAATCCGCCTCCATGATATCACCTATCGGTTATGATAGGGCTCATTTTTGATAATAGTACAGCTTCGATAGAGTTGTTCGAGTAGGAGGATTCGTGCCATCTGATGGGTAAAGGTCATTTTTGATAACGACAGGGTTAAATCAGCCCGGGTACGAACATCATCATCAAGACCATATGGACCACCAATCACCAGACACCAATCACGCCCACCATGGAGCATCTCTGCAGATAACAAATCTGCCAGCTGCTCCGATTTAAGGTTCCGACCTCTCTCATCAAGGGCAATTAAAAAAGTTCGCTGCGGAACTTTTTCCATAATCCTTGCCCCTTCACGTTTGAGCAATCCCTTTGTATCCCCTCTTCGTCCCCCTTTTTCCTCTTTCAACTCGATAATATCCAGAGAAAAATAGCGTTGGATCCGCCCGGCATAGTCCTCAGCCACGGTCCTCTGCCAGCTCTCGGCCAATTTACCAACACAGATCAGGCGCAGTTTCACCGTTCAGCAGTCTGTGCCAACTCAACTTCAGGGGCTTCACTCCATAATCCTTCCAGATCATAGAATTTACGTACTGGCTGTTGAAAAACATGCACCATGATTTCACCATAATCAAGAAGGATCCAACGCCCCTGAGCCATCCCCTCTATCGCGAGAGGCTGCAGATTGTGATGATGTTTAAATTCTGTTCTGATGTTTTCAGCTATTGCTTGAACCTGCCTGTCGGAACGCCCGGAAACCAACAACAGATAGTCAGTCAGTGATGAAAGTCCCTGAACATCAAGCAACAGGAGATCCATTCCTTTTTTATCAAGCGCATAATCAACTGCCAATAGTGCTACTTCTTTAGCTTGCAATTTCATACCTTTTTTTTACCTGTTCAGGTGTTAGGAATAGAGATCATGAGCTCTGATATATTCAATTACGGGAAGTGGAACTTGTCCCCCGATATCCCGGTTCGTCGACAATTGCTGACGAATTTCTGTGGAGGAAATATTACGGCAGGTATGTGCGACTTTAATCAAAGAAAATCCCGTATCAAACCGGAGATTTTTCGAGTCGGAATCATAGCAGAAGCGGTCTACAATGGCAACCGGAAGTGGTGCCTGTAATGAGTCAGGAAAACCGGGGCGAGCTGTCACCACAATGTGTGCAAGCTCAAACAGTCTTGTATAGTTTTTCCAAAGTCCAATTTCCTTAAAGGAGTCAACTCCCATAATGAAAAAAAATTCGTGCTGTGGATATTCTGCTGTCAACTGTTCCAATGTTTCAACTGAATAACTTGTGCCACCCCGGCGTCCCTCAATGTCAGAACTGAAAAACAACGGGTAGTCCTGCAGAGCCACCTCTACCATTGCTAGCCGATTGGCAAAAGAGATCTCATCTGCCAGCTGCTTGTGGGGGGGCTTACAGGTCGGGATAAACCAAACCTGCGCCAGATTGCAACTCTTCACAACCTCTTCAGCAATATGCAGATGGCCAAAATGGATGGGGTTAAAAGTACCGCCAAGCAAACCAATGCGCATAGAATCTCCGTTATTCCCGGATCTGCCCATCTCCTAAAACGACAAATTTACGCGTGGTCAAATCTTCAAGCCCCATTGGCCCGAAAGAGTGCAGTTTGGTTGTTGAAATTCCGATCTCTGCACCGAGCCCCAGTTGATTCCCATCGGAAAACCGGGAAGAGGCATTCACCATGACAACACTGGAATTAATTTCCTGCAAAAAACGCTGTGAGAGGTGATAATCATTCGTCACAATCACTTCGGTATGAAGTGAACCATAATTTTCAATATGTTCACGTGCCTGTTCATAGCTGTCGACAATCCGGACCGCAAGAATCAGGTCAAGATATTCTGCCTGCCAATCCTCTTCAGTTGCCGGAATCAAAGCAGGAATAATTAGCCTTGCTCCAACACACCCCCGCAGTTCGACTCCGGATTCACCCATAGATTTAGCAATTAGCGGCAAAAATTCAGCTGCGATATCACGATGAATCAACAGGGTTTCCAGTGCATTACAGACCCCGGGACGCTGCACTTTGGCATTCAGACAGATATCCTCTGCCATTTTTAAATCAGCGTGCTCGTCAACGTAGGTGTGACAAACCCCCTTATAATGCTTGATAACCGGAATCCGGGAGTTTTTGGTGACAAAGCGAATCAGTCCCTCCCCGCCACGGGGGATAATCAAATCGATCTGCTCTTCCAGTTGCAGCAGTTCCCTGACTGCATTGCGGTCGGGGGTAACCACCACCTGAAGGGCTGCTTGAGGCAACTCCATATCCGTCAACACCTGACGGAGGATAATCCCAATGGCACGATTAGAATTGAGAGCCTCTGACCCGCCACGAAGGATCACCGCATTACCACTTTTAAGGCACAAACCTGCAGCATCGGCAGTTACATTTGGTCGTGATTCGTAAATGATTCCAATCACACCCAATGGAATCCGCTGCCGACCAACTTTGATGCCATTTGGTCGCAACCACATACGGGTTATCTCTCCAACCGGGTCAGGCAACGCAGCAACTTCACGCAGTCCATCTGCCATCCCGGTAATGCGCTCACTTGTCAAGGTCAACCGATCAAGCATCGCTGCAACCATACCATTTTGCTCTGCCAGGCGAAGATCTTTTTGATTCGCCAACTGCAGGGATTGCTCTGCCGCTTCAATTGCATTTGCCATCCGGTATAATAGTTGGTTCTTTACTTCCGAAGACAGATTTGCCAACAATCGTGAAGCCTGCTGAGCAGAAATTGCCAGGGCCTTCATCTCATCGCGGAGAGCCATTAATCAAACTCCTCTTCATCGGTTACAGTCAAAACCAGGTTGTCGCGACTGACCACTTCATCACGATACTTATAACCAAGTGTTTGTTTAATCTCGACACACTGTTTTCCCATAATCTGCAGGGTTTCCGCCAGAGAGTAGCTGACCACCCCACGGGCAAATTCCTCCCCGGCCCGGTTACAGAGGCGTACAGCATCACCCCGATCAAAACCACCTTCAACCCCACAGATGCCTGAGGGTAATAAACTTTTTCCGGTTTCGACTATGGCCCGTTGCCCCCCCTCATCAACCAGCAACTTACCCCGCGGTTTTTTTGAAAAGGCGATCCAATGTTTCTTTGCCGTTAATTTTGATTGGGCCGGAAGGAAATAGGTACCAACCTCTTCCCCAGCAAAAATTCGGTTCAAAATATTGGGACTGCGTCCATTGACAATGAGCGTTCCGACCCCACTTAAAGCGGCCCGTTTTGCCGCCTTAAGTTTAGTACTCATCCCTCCGGTACCTAGATCTCCGTTAGAATGACCCCCTAGAGCTTCAATATCCGCAGTCACCCTTTCGACTATAGGAATCAATTGCGCGTCCGGATTACCCGTTGGATCCTGATCATAGAAGCCATCAACATCAGAGAGGATGATCAGCAGATCAGCTTCAACCAACGTGGTTACAAGTGCGGAGAGGTTATCATTATCACCAAAACGTATTTCCTCAACCACAACGGTGTCATTTTCATTAACGATTGGTGTCACTTTGTATTCAAGCAACGTCATAACCGTATTGCGCGCATTCAGATAACGGCGTCGATTCGAAAGATCGTCTCTGGTTAAAAGCACCTGAGCGACATTATAATCATATGCTTGAAATACCTCCTTATAATCACGGATGATCCGGGTCTGACCTATGGCTGCAGCTGCCTGTTTTTGTGGAATTGTTTGTGGACGGCCGACAATCCCCAACTGCCCCTTGCCAGCAGCAACCGCTCCGGAGGAGACAATGATCACCTCCAGATCACGATCAAGCAAGCCGCAGATATCCCTCGCTATTGCTTCAAGTTGAGCCTTTTCCAAACCAGCAGCATTGGAGATCACCCCGCTGCCAATTTTTATCACCACCCGTTTTACGTGTGCTAACAACGCCTTACGCATAGCTCTCCATTTCATTAATTTTTTCACAAGGCAGATTCAACGACTGCCGAATCAAGCCTCACGCAACCGATCAAGTTCATCGCCAACTGCTGTCACCAATTTTTTTAATCCCTCTCCGGTAACTGCTGAAACAGCAAAGACCTGGTAACCCTGTGCCTGAAATTCTTCGGCCAGCGATACACTGAGTTCGCGGACTTCAGGAACATCAATCTTAGTCAATACAACAATTTGCGGTTTACCGGTCAAACAATCATCGTAGCGTTTCAATTCATTGTTGATCATCTCGAAATTAGCCATTGGGTCCCCCTCCTGCATTGAAGAGGTATCGACCAGATGAAGGAACAGGTCGGTCCGTTCAACATGGCGTAAAAATCGGGTGCCCAGCCCTTGTCCTTCACTGGCTCCCAGAATTAAACCTGGGATATCCGCCATCACCATCGTCTTGAAGGCACCATAAGGGACAACCCCAAGGTTAGGAACAAGGGTCGTGAAAGGGTAATCGGCAATTTTTGGTTTAGCCGCAGATAATGACGAAATCAGGGTTGATTTGCCAGCATTTGGCAAGCCAACCAATCCGATATCTGCCAACAACTTCAGTTCCAAGCGTAAGGATTTCACCTCCCCAGCGATCCCCGGCTGAGCATGACGTGGAGCCCGATTGGTGCTGGTTGCAAAACGGGCATTACCGCGCCCCCCCTTCCCTCCAGGAAGAAACAACAACGGCTCTCCCGGTTCAGTTAAATCGGCAAGAAGTTCATCGGTCTCCTCATCATAAATCAGAGTTCCCTGTGGGACCCGCAATAATAAAGATTCACCATTTTTCCCATGTTTGGTTTTACCTAGACCCGGAGCCCCATTCTTGGCTTTACAATGATGTAAATAACGGTAATCGAGCAACGTTGAAAGGGCTCCATCAACGACAAATGAGACACCTCCCCCATCGCCCCCATCACCTCCATCCGGACCCCCTCTTGGGACAAATTTCTCACGCAGAAAAGAGACGCAGCCACGACCACCATCCCCCGCTTTAACCTCAATCCGAACCTGATCAACAAACTTCATCTAACACCCTGCTCTCTTGCCTGAAACGAAAGAACCCGGTGACCGCAAAGCGATACCGGGTTCTTTTAACTGGGGCATGACAGAACTGACTAAGCAGCGTAAACGCTGATATACTTACGTCCCTGCCTCTTAGTTTCGAACTTGACCACACCATCAATCATTGCAAATAATGTATAGTCCTTACCGCAACCAACATTATTTCCTGGGTGAAAAGTTGTACCGCGCTGCCGGACCAAGATAGAACCGGAAGAGACTTCTTCACCACCATAACGTTTAATCCCGAGCCGTTGACCAGCACTGTCACGACCGTTCCGGGTACTACCAGCAGCCTTTTTATGAGCCATGAGACCCTCCTTAAGCTTCGATTGCCGCGACTTTAAGTCGGGTTATAGGTTGACGATGGCCGTATTTTTTACGATTACCTCCACGTCGCTTGGATTTAAAAACAAGAATTTTCTTGTCTTTTTCCTGAGCAACGATCTGTGCCTTAACTTTAGCACCTGGTACGAGAGGTGTTC
>JAGLDI010000067.1 GCA_023145655.1 Desulfuromusa sp.
GGACTGAAGCGAAAATTTGGAGGTTTGAGAACAGCTGTCACCAATGTGCGGAAAGGGCTAGCTGGAATGTTTTTTATTCTTGCCCCATATCTTTTATTCTGAAAAGCGTATATCATGGGAGGATATGAGTCACCTCAGACCCCATCTCAAACCAGCACCGTTGTTTTACGACCTACGCAAGATAATATTACCCCGTAAAGAGATCTGTCGTGCCGGAGTATCCATAGGTTAAATTGTCAAGCTGCCCTGTGAATTTCAGAACTATCTCTGTTTTTATGCAGGCCATTTCTTGGCTCACCTCTAAATAAGGGAGTCGTACTATGTCAGATGCAGTTCTTTCAGTCGGTGATCAGATTGAAGCCCGTTGTACCAAATGCCGTAAAAATAACGACCATGTTATCATCACCCTGGAAGAAGGAGCTCCGGTTAAAGTTCAATGTAGTGTCTGCTCGCGGCAGCACAAATACCGGCTACCAACTGTCCCTAAAAAGGCTGCGACACGCAAGGTGGTTAAACCTAAAGATGCTGATCGTAAAGAATGGGAAGCTCTGCAGCCAACAATGGATAGTAGCAAGGCTAAAGCTTATTCCATGACCGATGCTTACAAACTTAAGGCCCTCATTGATCACCCGGTTTTTGGTCTTGGCATTGTTCAGCGAGTTATCGGCTCGCAAAAAATAGAGGTTCTTTTTGAAGATGGTAAGAAAGTGATGCGCTGCCAGTAAGTGAGGGTCTCTGTTCCGCTGAGTCATGGCTCAAAAAAACAGCGGGGTTTACTTATTTGACAGATCTTTTGGGCGATAGAACTTGACCCCATTTTCATAAAAAACTTTTTGCGCCAGTTTTTCACCCAGAGCATCAATCACGGTAAAATAGTCATCATCAGAGTAAGGGCGGGGGGCTCTGGTCGATGGCAAATCAGTTCCAAACATCAGCGCATCAGGGTTGATGGCAGCAATCTCCCGCAGTACCGACTTAACGGAAAAATCGACCCGACCAAATCCCGTGGCTTTGATAAATACCCCTTTCTCAACCAGAGACAGTAAATTTGGTAAACCTGCTTGTGAAAGCCCCAGATGGTCAATACTGACTCGGGGGAGCTGGATCAGAATATTGTGCAGCTCGGGCAAATCTTTGCTATCCACATATAATTCAGTGTGCCAACCCACCACTTCATAGACGCGACGGGAAAAATGTTCCAGCTTCTCAATCCCCTCCGAGCCGCCTTGCTTTAAATTAAACCGTACCGCCCTCATCCCGGCCCGATTCAGACGTATCAGTTCCTCATCGGAGACTGTTGCTGGAAGTTGTGTCACTCCAACAAAATTGGGGCCAAGTTCTCCAAGGGCGGCCAGCAGGTAACTCTGGTCAAATGCTTGAAATGAGCCCGAAACAATTGCCCCACCAACAACTGAATAATCTTTGGTTCTCTCCCGGTAGGCTGTCGTAGAGAAATTATCCGGCAAATATCCCCGGTTTTCTATCAGGGGAAAACTTTTGTCGATAATATGGAAATGGCTATCAAAGAGCTTGAAGCGGGACAGTTTTTTCATAATTTCACCTGATATAACGAGAATGATCTGCTGTTTTCCTCAACGGTTCTACCATTATTCCCCCTATACAACCCGGTTTATTTCTGCTACAGCACAGTGAGAACTTCTCACCCTTCACATTATATCAGGCGAACCCGAATGCCCCGGCAAAAATATTCAGAGATACTCCCGATCCTCTTCAATACTATTCTGGCTCTTTCGGTTCTCTATGCGCCGCAACCGCTGTTGCCGGTTTTGAGTCAACAATTTGAGGTCAGTCGAGAAGCAGTCGCAGCATTAACAACCGTCACCTTTATCCCTCTGGCTCTGGCACCATTGGCTTACGGCTATCTGCTTGAGACCGTCTCGCCAGTCCGGGTGCTGAAAATTACCGTTCCACTGCTGGCGCTGACCGAACTGTTGTTTGCCGGAACATCCAGCTTTTCACTCTTAATTTGCATCCGCCTGATCCAGGGGTTACTGGTTCCGGCAATTCTGACTTCGCTGATGACCTATCTTTCCAGCCGTTCTTCAGCAGACTCGGTGCAGCGCATCATGGCGATCTATATTGCTGCGACAATTTTTGGAGGGTTCATCGGTCGGGCTGCATCCGGTCTGATTGCCAATCTGTTCGGCTGGCAATTCAGTTTTCTTGCCCTGGCAATCACCCTCGGTATTGGCTTTCTGACGTTGTTCTGGTTGCCAGAAACAACCGGTTTAAAGATCACCCGACCACATCCACGAGCTATTTTAGAAACCTTGAGACGGCCGACATTCCTCCCCATCTATCTGAGCATTTTCTGCCTGTTTCTCATTTTTGCCGCAGTGATGAATTTTCTCCCTTTCCGGCTGACAGAACTGAGTGCCCAGGCCAATGAACTACGAATCGGGCTGATGTACTCAGGTTATATGATGGGGATTGTCACCTCACTCGGTGCACCCAGGTTTATTTCCTGGTTCAACGGTGAACTTAAAACCATCCGAATCGGTTTTATTTGTCTTGGATTAACCCTGATTGGTCTGGCGGGTAATCAGATATGGCTGCTGTTCGGAATGATGTTTCTTTTCTGTGGTGCCATGTTTCTGGTCCATGCCACGGCGTCAGGTTTGGTCAATCATCTGGCAGGCAGTGAATATCGTGGCCTGACCAATGGCCTTTACGTTGCCTTCTACTATGCCGGAGGCAGTATTGGATCCTTTGCACCGGGAATTATCTATCGACACTATGGTTGGAATGGTTTTCTGATAACCTTGGCAATAGTGTGCGGCTTAGGTTACCTTTGTATCAGCAGAGCGCGAATTTCAGTCAACCCGTAACAATTCACAAACAAAGGCTACAGATGTTATCACCCGGTTACAGTTACAAGCTGAAGTGTAAAAGTATTGATCACAAAGGTGCCTGGCTTTCTACGCAAGGGGAGCAGCTTTTTCTCCCCAGACGAGAATGTCCAGAAGAGCTAACCCCCGGAGAAACCATTGAGATCTTTCTTTATCTCGATCGGGATAAAAAACCAACGGCAACGACACGAATACCCTTGGTACAAGTTGGGGAATTCGCCCTGTTGAAGGTTCAGAGTATCGGCCCACATGGAGCCTTTCTCGATTGGGGACTGAAAAAAGATTTACTTACCCCCTACAGCGAGCAGGCACAAAAAATGGAAGAGGGGCGACGCTATCTGATTCACGTTTTTCATGATGATGAGAACCGACCAATTGCTTCAAGCCGGCTGGAAAAGTTTCTGGTCAAAGAAAATCGGGATCTTCGGGAGGGGGATCAGGTTGATCTGTTGGTCTGGGCTTTTACCGATCTGGGTGCCAAAGTGATCGTCAATAACTACTATGAGGCCTTACTCTATAAAGATGAAGTTCCTCCTGGATTGAAACGGGGAGAACACCATACCGGTTTTGTCCTCCGTATCCGTGCCGACCACCGGATTGACGTCACCCTGCGGCGTCCCGGTGCTGCGGGGGTTAAAGATGCCCGGGAGATTATCCTGCAAGCACTTGAAGTTGATGGATTTCTCTCGCTGCACGATCAAAGCCCGCCGGATCTGATCCGCAACCAGCTGGGTTTAAGCAAAAAAGTCTTCAAAAAAGCGCTGGGAGGTTTATATAAGGATGGTTTGGTGGAGTTGGGGGATCAGGGGATAAAATTGTTGGAAAAATAATTGCTAAGTGAAGTTTCTGTCGCTGCATGTTTTATGATCTCAACAACAGTTCAATTTTTTACCCTGAGAGATAGATCTAAGAAGGATATGAACGGATGAAATCCTATAACCTGTTGGTCATTCTAGGGGTCACAGCCGGGGGGAAGACTGGACTGGCAGTTAAAGTAGCGAACCACTTTTCCGGTGAAATTATCTCTGCTGATTCGCGTCAGGTTTATCGGGGGATGGACCTTGGTACGGGAAAGGACCTTATTGAATATGGCGATATCCCCTACCATCTGATTGATATTGCCGAACCGGGGGATGAGTACAATGTCTTCCAGTTTCAGCGCAATTGTTTTGACCGTATCGAAGACATCTGGCAGCGGCAGAAATTGCCCATTATTTGTGGTGGTACCGGGATGTATCTGGATGCGGTTCTCAGTGGCTACCGGATGGTTGCCGTCCCTGAAAATTTGCAATTACGGAAGAAATTAGAACCTTACAGTGACGACGCTTTGCGCCAGGAGTTGCTTCAATACAAGCCAGAACAACATAATCGCACCGATCTGGAAAACCGGGACCGCCTGATTCGAGCGATAGAAATTGCCGTTGGTGAGCGGGAAGCAACAAAAGATCTGTCCCCCTTGCCAGAGATTTCACCACTGATTTTTGGGATCAGATGGCCGCGGGATGTTTTACGTAAACGGATTGCAGTACGGTTGCAACAACGTTTTGATGCAGGGATGATTGACGAAGTACAACAGTTATATGATTCCGGTGTTTCCTGGGAACGCTTGGAATTCTACGGTCTGGAATATCGACTGATTGCTCAATATCTGCAGGGGCAGTTGAATCGAAATGATATGGTTCAGAAGCTGCGTAGTGCGATTGGACAGTTTGCCAAGCGGCAGGAAACATTTTTTCGGCGGATGGAAAAACGGGGGATAAAGATTCATTGGCTGGATGGAGAAGGGGCTGTTTTTGAGGAATTGTGTCAGCTTATGGAAAAGCAGTAAGCTCACGGATTCATGGAAGTTTTATCTGCCTGTTCATCTGTTTTATTTGTTCCATCACGCTGGTTAAAACTATGGACTTTAGTCCAAGCCTTTTAGTTGCTACTCATTTTTATCATTCCCGCAAAGGGGGGAATCCAGTGTTTCTATGAGTTATGGATCCCCGCTGCTAGTTATCAATTTATTATCAAATTTCTGCTTCATGATGTTGCCTGGCGTGTTCTTCCTTAAGACCCAATAACCGTCGGATATCTTCCAGAATCATATAGAGTGCCGGGATCAGCAGCAGGATAATTCCGGTGCCAAAGAGGATCCCAAAGCCGAGTGAAATAGCCATCGGTACCAGAAATTGTGCCTGAACACTGGTTTCCAGAATCATTGGGGTCAGGCCAAAGAAGGTGGTCAGTGATGTCAGGACAATGGGTCGAAAGCGTCGGGTTCCGGCAGCAATAATCGCTTCATACAGGGGCATCCCTTCCCGCCGGTTACGATTGACTTTGTCAATTAACAACAGAGAATCATTGATGACCACACCCGATAGAGCAACCAGGCCGAACAGGCTTAGCAGGCTTAGATTGAAGCCCATGATGATGTGGCCAAGAACGGCACCGATCATCCCGAAAGGGATTGCTGCCATGATCAACAGGGGCTGGGTGTAGCTGCGGAATGGAATCGCCA
>JAGLDI010000068.1 GCA_023145655.1 Desulfuromusa sp.
ATTACCCGAATGCCTTATGGCAAACACGCTGGCAGGTTGTTAGTTGACTTGCCGGAACCTTATGTCGTCTGGTTGGTCGGCAATCAACTGCCGGGCGGAGTGTTGGGGCAGCAATTACGGGAAATTTATGAAATCAAGGTCAATGGACTTGAATATCTATTACGACAACTTGTTCCGGGTGAACGATAATGAGGTCGCTTCCCTGGAGTGAAGGATCAGTACCACTGATGCTGGCACCAATGCAGGGGTTGACCAACGACGCGTTGCGTGCTTGCTATCTGGAGCGTTATTATCCCGATATTGTCTTTACTGAATTTGTCCGGGTTCACACCCAATCAAGAAAACGGATTGCTCGTGCTGAACTGACAGAAATTGCGGTGCACAGTTCGGAATTTCCACTGGTTGTTCAGTTGATAGGCAATAGTGGTTTAGCTTTGGCGGAGGCTGCAAAACAGGTTCAGGATGTTGGCTGTCACCACTTGAACCTGAATCTTGGCTGTCCCTATGGCCGGATGACGACCGGGGCGACCGGCGGAGAGCTGCTCAGGGAACCAGAAAAACTTGCTGAATTACTAACCGCTCTCCGGCAGTCGATTCTGGGGAGTTTTTCGATCAAATGCCGAGCTGGATACAGTGATCCCCGGCAGTTGTTTGAGTTATTGCCAATTTATCTGGACTCCGGTATTGATTATCTGATCCTCCACCCGCGGACTGTGGTGCAACAATATTCCGGGTGGGCCGATCATGATTTAACTGCCGAAGCTGCCAGTCAAACCAACCTTCCGATTATCGCAAATGGTGATATTAACAGTGCCGCAACCGGGCAGAGATTGTTGCAGGAAACTGAAGTTTCCGGACTGATGCTTGGTCGGGGGGCTTTGGCAGATCCTTGGTTGTTTCAGCGCATTCGCGGCAAGCTGCCAGGTGAAGTTGACGAGGCGCAACGCCGCAGTGATCTGTTTGAGTTGTTGACCGACTTACTGCCACGCTATCTGGTGAAATTCTGTGGTGAACGTCAGGCTCTGATGAAGCTGAAGGATTTTCTGAACTTTATCCCCGATGATTGCTTGCAACGAGATATTGGCAAGCTGAAACGGACCATGACCGCTGCGGGATTTTCAGCAGTGCTCGAAAGTAGATTTTCAAGATAAGTTTTTGCTCTGTTCCTTCCCTGTTTTCTGGGTTATCTGCATTCCAGCCCCCTTTTTTATCTTGCATGTTGGTTGATTAATCACTTGAAGAGTCACTGGAAAAGCTAGCGTAATTGCGACAGTTTAGGGTTTTAAATCAATAGGATTCTCATAACTGATTAACAATATGTGGTGTTGATGAGTGAGAAAGATACTAGATGTTGTGATTTTGTCTTTGGGTGCCGATAAAACTATGCTAGTCTCGTCGCCATTATGGTTGGTTCTTTGTTTGTTGGTATTATTTTCCTGCGCAGCTGGCAGGGAGGGGCACAATTAGTAGGGTTTATTCACGTATCTGTGGTTTTTTTAGACCTGTTCAACAGTGGAATCGCGGCAAGAAAGAAGAGTTTAAGAACCGATCAGAGTATGTTGTCGTTCCCAAGGAGCAAAAACGCTGAAAACGATTCGGATCAAAAGTTTTCAGGGGGCCAGTTTGCTCGATTTTCCCAGTCGGGTTGCTTCGCTGGTATTTACTGGCAGTTGCAATCTGACCCGTCCCTTTTGTCACAACGCGGGGTTGGTTCTGGATCCTGACAGCTATCCAGATTATCCCCTCGATGAGTTGCTGGCAGACCTGAAAAAGCGTGAAGGTTTTATCGATGGGGTTGTAGTGTCGGGCGGAGAACCGACTATCGATGCCGGTCTGCCAGCGTTTTTATCGTTATTGAAAGAGAGTCATCTGCAGGTTAAGCTTGCCAGTAACGGCCTGGCACCAAAAGTTATTGCTGTTTATCAACCACAACAACTTTTTCGGTTGGCTGAGCAGGCTGGAAAATATGTCGATCAGGTTCAGGTGCGGGGAGTCTGGAAGTCATGTCATAAACTAAAAAATCCACGGGGTTGTACCCCGTGGATTTTTTATTATCGTTAGGTAGGTTTACAGTTTTATCTTGTGACAAAATAAACAGCGGAATTTTGGTGGATGCTCTTCCGAAAAGGGCATGTTCTCTTCGTTGTGACAATCTTCACAAAATTTCTCAGCTGCTTTTTTCCCATCAGTTTTTACAATATCGTAAAATTTTAAGTGAATCTCATCTTTTGGAACCGGTTGGGTGGTTTCTTCTGGAGCCATCCAGAGGAATATAATGAGAGCGACTGCCCCCAATAAAAGGAATATATCGCGATTTTTCATGAATATCTCCATCGAGAGGAATCAAATTTCAAGGAAAGAATTGACTCTGCAGGGTTGATGACTATTCCGACTTGATAAATAGGAGATAAATAAAGAGAAAAACAACCACCGCGCCACCACCAACAAGAATCCAAAGCCCTCCACCGGTCACATCATGTATGTTAGTTCCCTTACCGACTGCCAGGGAGAGAACCAGAACAAAGCCACCAATACCACTGAGAAAACCCGCTATAGCACGCCAACCAATGTAGTAGGTAATGAGGATTAAAGCAGCAAATCCTCCCAGAATCCAAGGATTGGTACTGATATTACCAACGTTCCAGTCTTGTAGCTGTTGTATGATTTGATTGGTGCGAAAATATTCCAAGTACTGCCGTAGTTCGGCCCAACTCATATTGTCTCCTCTGCAAGGTGACTGAATAGTAGCAGATTACTTCTTGTTGCGAAAGTGGTAAAAGCCCGTAAATCTTGACTTTAACTGGGAGCTTAACTAGGATAACTGTTTTATTTTTCAAGATGGTGAGATAACTTATTTGCCTTCTGAAATGTCTTGAGTAGGGGCTCTTGTGCTAGATCGTTCGATTGGTATATTTGATTCCGGAGTCGGTGGCCTGACAGTTTTGAAAGAAATTGCCAGTTTGCTACCAGAAGAAAATCTCCTTTATCTTGGTGATACCGCGAGGGTTCCTTACGGAACAAAAAGTGTTGAAACGGTGCAACGTTATGCGCTGGAGGCGGCTGAATTTTTAGTTGCTCAGGGGGTCAAGCTGCTGGTTGTTGCATGTAATACTGCCTCCGCTGTTGCCCTTCCCCTGTTACGGGAACGCTTTCAGTTACCGGTGATTGGAGTCATTGAACCAGGCGCCCGGCGTGCCGCACAAAGCCGAAATCATCGTATCGGGGTTATTGGTACTGAAGGGACAATCAACAGTCATCGTTACCCCGAGGCAATTTATGCTTTGCTTCCTGATGCCGAAATATTATCTGTCGCTTGCCCTTTATTTGTCCCTTTGGCAGAAGAGGGTTGGGCTGAACATGAGATTGCCAGATTAACGGCTATCGAATATCTGCAGCCTTTATTGACTGCTAAAATTGATACTCTGGTTCTTGGTTGTACCCATTATCCGTTATTGTGTAATACCCTGCGGCGAGTTTTTGGCAATGCGGTTGTTCTGGTCGATTCAGCAGAAGAAACTGCAAAATCGGTACAGCAACTTTTTCGCTCGCAAGGCTTGTCCCGTTTGCAACCGGGTGGTCGCAGAACTTTTTTTGTCACTGACGTTCCGGCTCGTTTTATCCGTGTCGGGGAGGCTTTTTTAGGTAAAAGTCTGGAATCGGTGGAACAGGTTCAGATAGGTTGATGCCATTGAAGAGGGTATAATGAACAAGGTGTTGATAGGGTTGTTGTTGGTGCTGGTGACCGGAATATTACTTGGTTATGGAGTCAGCTGGTATCTCCAGCAGGATCAGGGGGGCACAGATGAAGTGCGGATTGCTATAACCAGAGAAGTTTCCATGCGGGAAGTTCAGCTCTCTTTTACCGCTGCAGAGGGGACATTTCTTGTTTCTGAACCTCGAGATATCCCGATGTGTGAAGTGAGCAGTGATTGTATCAACAGTCTCTTAACCGGTTTGATCAATGGTTCAAAGCAGGGAAGTTTTCCCGTTTTGCCAAAAGAGACTAAAATTCTGAGTATTGACGTGGAAAATGACCTGGTCAGGGTTGATTTCTCCAGGCAACTGGTCGATTTTCACCCCGGGGGTAGCTTGGCAGAATTGCTATCAATTTACAGTATTGCTAATAGTTTGAGTGAAAGTTTCCCTTATATTCGACAGATACAAATTCTAGTTGAGGGAGAGGTAAAGCAGACTTTAAAAGGTCACGTCCGGATTGATCAACCAATTTATGCTGATTTTAGTTATAATGATCCCCCACTGACGGTTACTCTTCCCGGTTCGACAGAGGAAAAAGCTGATACTCAGGGACTCAGTATTGAGGCCCTGATTGAGAATAGTGAATCTTCCGGAGATAACTAGAAGCCTTCCGGACTCGACAAAGGTCACAACGCCCGGCGGGCTCCAGGCTCCTGAGGGTGAAACTTACGTTGCTCCAACCTGGGTTATTGAGCTATATTTCGGTTCTCTACTGAAGGGATAATCATGATTGTCGGGTTTAATCACAATATTACCTATCAAAGCGTCAGTTTTCACGTCCAGACCGAGGATGGTGGGTTGAGACGACCTCAGTTGGTGACTCTGCTCTACCATGGTGGAACAATTATTTCGTCCAAGAAGACCACTTACGCTGACATAATCAAGGTTGATAATCTTGATCAGGTGGTTGAGGAGTTGGCAAAAGAGCAGCATAAGGGGATGCTGCGGAGTTTGACCAAGGGGGAATTTGATGAACGGATTGTCGAATTTGGAATTTCTCTGGGAACGTCTACTAGTCAACCGGTCCAAAAACCGCTAGTAAATCAACCGCCACCGGAGCAGCAGAAAGCTGAAGATTTACCAGTAGATCCTCCCCCCGTTGTTTCTCCCTCTGCTCCCGTGACGATTGTTGAAGAACCAATTATTGATAAGTTTAACCAGCCTAAAAAAACTGCAGAAAAAAGCCTTGATGAGGTGATTTATGCTTATCTGACAGCAGGGCAAAATCAAGCCTAGAGCTAATCTGACCAGCCTTATGACAACCTGTGACTAGCTTTTCCTTTATTCTCTTATATCTCACATGATTGGCTGAAGATCTTTTCTATTAATGAGTTTATCCAGTCTGGCCTACTCTTCGTCTTCAAAAAGGTGATATTTTTCCCGAAACTGTTCTAATTCGTTCTGAGTGTCCTCACGTTTTGCATCTGCTTTTGCTGAACGTCGGGTTGCCTTATCCAGTTCAACTTTGATAGTTTCCAAGCTTTTGCGCAGGGATTCAAGTTCCTCTTCCGATTTGTCTCCCTGCCTTGCTGCTATCATTTCTTTCAAGTTTTGTTCGAAATCTTCTTTGATTTTATCCAGCTCTGTTTCTGCATCTTCAACTCTCTCTGTTGCCGCAGTAAACAGGTCTTTGACTTCAGCTAGCTGACCGGCAATACCGGCATCAGGTTCAGCGTCTAACTGGATATCCTGGGCAGCCAGAACCATGGCAACAATTGGTAGATGTTGTAATAGATGGGCAATTTTAGCTCCACTCCCGTCGAAAATTTTCCCTTCCCTTAATATGACTGGAAGAAAAACTAAACTGGCGGTTTTTGAATGGGCAATGATTGTTTCACTGTCCCGATCTTCTGCCACGACGGCTTCAGCAACGATTCGGAAGCGATCCAGTTCTTCGGCCAGAGCTTCTTGGGTTGCCTGAGGGTTATTGTCCTCTATCGGTAGTAATACCCGCAAACTGGCACTTGACCAAAAGGGATCCCGAGTCATCAAATAACCGAGGAGTAACATCAGCGAACCATTTGCCCCCCGTTCGTACCAGATGTCAATTTGTCGCTGGTCTTCTTGCTGGTCGTACATATTTTGCCACTTTTGTTCCTCAGTATCAAAAATGACCAGGTTATAGTCGAGCCGTAAAGCCATTCGTAAAATTTTCCCATAAGTTTTCATGTTTTTACTCAGAAATTTTTCCAGAGAAAAACTGTTATGGTTGAGCAGTATGGTGTTGGCTCGTAGTGGACCAATTCCGAAAGACTGGAGCAGAACTGAACTTCCAATTTCAAAATCCGGAGTACCGACAACCAGAGGAAAAGCTTGGACACCACTGCTGCTGATATCTTCATAAAGCTCTTTTTCAACTTGTTTCTTCTGTTGATGGAGCTGAATATTATTACCAACCAATAACCTGATGAGGGTGATTAAGCCACTCTTCCCACCCATCCAAGCTGCAAGTTGTAATAATGGTTGCCGCCGTTCATTTTTATCAGAAAAGATCAGAATTTGGGGGCGCCAATCGCGGGGATGCTCCAAATCTTGAGAAACTTGCAACAGGTGCTCACGAACTTGTTGCAGATGATAGGATCGGCGGCTGTCTGCCCAGCGAGTCTGCTGTGCCGTACGCTGGAGATATTGGTAAAGAATGTAGAGAACAGCAACGGCTAAAGCTCCGGATTTCCAATCAATGGCCAGCATGACCAACAGGCAGATCACGGCTCCAGCTAAGCTGATCCGATGGTGATACCATTTGAAACGGGGGCGGAAGGAGGGGCTTTCCGAGCGTGCCTCAAAGTAGGTTGCATAGTTTAATAACCCATAGGAGATCAGGAAGAACATGGCAACAATACTGGCAATCAGGTTAAGGTTGCCAAGACTGACAGTTAAAATTGCAATAGCCGCAGCAAGTAATACTCCCCGGCGGGGATTGTTTGTCGAACCAACGCCCTTGGCAAAGGGATTGAGAATTGGAAAAATTTTATCAGCTGCTAGTGCTTGCAGAATCCGTGGAGCACCGAGGAATGAAGCCATCGCAGAGGAGAGGGTCGCAGCAAAGACTCCCGCAGTAATCAGAACCGG
>JAGLDI010000069.1 GCA_023145655.1 Desulfuromusa sp.
TGGTCAATTCAGAATGGCAGGTGACGACATCATACTTTTTCTTTGCTGCCGTTTCACTCAGTCCGGTTCCGCCGACATAGAGATCACCAACCCGGGTTGCTGCGCCATTAAAAAAACCACCATATTCACGGTTTTCACCCAACATATTTTTAGCCAGCAGCCTTGCCATTGGGACAGCGTTGGTAGCCAATTTTCCCTCAGTTAATTCACCAGTAATTCCACTATGGAACTGAGCACAGTCACCAACAGAATAAACATCAGGAATATTTGTCCGCATCTGATTATCAATAACAATTCCCAATTTGCCAATTTCCAATTGGGTATCGGAAAATATTTTTACCCGGGGGCGCATACCAACAGCAAAAACAACAATTCCGTAGGGATTTTCCTCATCAGCAAGATCAATTATTTCGCCACTATCAAGAATAACTTTTTCAGCACGCTGATCACCAACAATTTTCTCTGTTTTACTGCCAAGGTGCAGTTTGACCCCTGCTTTTCGCAGTTCAGCTTCAGCTTCGACGGCCATTTCTGGGTCAACTAAATTGGGAAGAACCGTTTCGACCATATCAACCAGGTGACACTCCAGACCGGAATTGTTCAATGCCAAAGCGAGTTCAACCCCGATCGCTCCGGCACCAACAACTACCGCTTTTTTATGCTTATGGGTCCTGACTGCTTCATTCAGGCACTTCAGATCCTCTTCCCACTTGAAGACGTAGACTCCCTCATAATCAACACCCTCGATCGGTGGTAAAAACGGGACGGAACCCGTTGCAATAACCAGTTTGTCGTAACCAAATATCTGCTCCTGTTCGGTCAGTACAGTTTTTTTATCAAAATCAACACTGGCAACCTTATCACGGATCAAATCGCCACCCGACTCAGTCACCAAACCATCTTGCTTGAAGGTTTTTTCCAGAGCAACAACCTTTTCAATCGCGTATGGCATGGCACAATAAATCATCGAATAGTTTTCCGGACGGATAATTCCAACTGTTTTTACTTTGCCCAGAATTTTAACAATTGTGATTGCCGCAGGACCCCCTCCAATAATAAGTACATCATATTTTTTCACTTTTCTCTCCTTCTAGCTTATAGAATTATGGCTCATCAGTTTTGTGCATTTGCACACTATACGGATAGAAATTCTGAAGTCAATATATATTTGTTTTACGATTAAAGATTTTCTGGCTAGGGTGCTGACAGACTCCTGGACAAACAGGTTGAACAGAAAAACCATAAAACAATGAGATAGCCCCGGGTTTGCTGGGAGAAGGCACAACCACAACGGGCGACCCAGAGAGGCCGCCCGTTATGATGAATCAGAATTGTGGAGTCACTCTCAGCCAAGTAGCTCTTTCGCTACAGCGACCATATTCTCCGCTGTGAAACCAAAGTGCTGCATCAGTTCCCCCGCCGGGGCACTTGCTCCAAATTCATTCATGCCGATGGCTCGCCCATCAAGGCCAACATAGCGCTCCCAACCAAAACGACTGCCAGCCTCCATTGAAACCCGTTTGGTACAGGCAGCCGGAAGAACCTCCTCACGGTAGGCAGCATCCTGA
>JAGLDI010000007.1 GCA_023145655.1 Desulfuromusa sp.
TGTCTTCAGCATCAAATGCCATCGGTTCAAAGTTGAAGTGGGTGCAGAATCGTTCCAGGGTAATGGCATCAGCCCGGTTTGATCGTGCGGTGTAGGCGACCCTGTCAATATGATCAAGAACCATCGCGCCGGTCCCTTCCAGAAACAGATCGTCATATTCCAGGCAAGAATAGTCAATAATATCCTGAACCCGATATTCAGCCTTCAACATCTCCAGAATGTCGTAGCGCCGTTCCCGTCTTCGACTCGGAGAGTACATGGGGAATACCGCGATGTGACCGCCAGAATGGGTAGAAAACCAATTGTTGGGAAAAACTGAATCGGGGGTCTCTTTTTCTCCATGATCTTCAAATATATGAACCTGAACCCCATGTTTCTCAAGTTGCAGTGCTGCTTCACTGACCTCCCGGTAGGCGTCTTCCGCCGTCTGCCTGATGGTTCGATTTGCATCGGTTCTTTGAAAAACATTGTCTGATGCGGTTTCTGGATTGGGGTGAAATCGGTGGGGGCGAATAATAACTACCGATCCCGGAGCCTGAATAGATTTTGATGGCAAAATAAACATCCTTTAAATAATTTGATTGAGCCGAATATGAATTTTTTATCTCGCCGTAAGAATTTCGGCCTCACCTGATGTGACCAGTATTGTATGCTCAAATTGAGCGCTAATACTGCCATCCACAGTGGTCACAGTCCAGCCATCGGTTGAGGAGGTTTCTACCTCAGCTGTTTTTCCCATATTGATCATTGGTTCAACGGTGAAAATCATCCCCTCTTTGAGGCGAATTTTATTATGTTGGCTGAAATGGTGAAGGACGTGTGGATCCTCATGGAACTCTTTGCCAATTCCGTGACCTCCATAAGTCTGTACGATAGAATAGCCAAATTTTCCGATATATTTTTCAATGGCCCGACCAACTTCATAAAGATATTTTCCCGCTTTAACCGCAGCAATTCCCCGGTACATTGCTTTTTCTGTCCGGTTGACCAGACTGACAATTTTTTCATCAACCTGACCAACCATAAAGGTGCAGGAGGTATCACCATGATAACCATCCAGAATCACGGTAATATCAACATTGACAATATCACCGTCTTGAAGAATATCCTTGGCCGAGGGGATTCCATGACAGACAACATTATTAATTGAGGTGCAGATACTTTTGGGGAAACCATGATAATTTAAAGGGGCAGAAATGGCACCATGGTCCGTGGTGAACTGGGCACAGAGATTATCCAATTCAAGAGTTGAAACACCCACTTTTACAAACGGTTCAATATATTTCAATACTTGACCAGCCAGAGTTCCCGCTCTGCGCATTTTTTCTATCTCTTCTGGTGTTTTGATGACGATCATTATTTCCCCGCTATTTTTCTTATTGTTACTATCCAGGGGCTGGTTGAATCTCCCTGAAGTTGAGTGAATGAATGAGTAACCCATTAATAACGCTGAGACTTGTCGATGTCAAATGAATCTCAAAGTGGTGCTGCATGACGGATCTGTTCTGATTGTTGTTGCCGTTGGTAGTAGAGATAGCCGGATTCCAATATCTCTGCTGCAAGCAACAGGCTGATGGCGATAGCGATCCCGGAAATTGGGGGTTGCCAGGTCACCAATGGCCACCAGAGAATCAAGAGGAATAAGCTTTTGAAGAAGGTTGAGCGACCCAGTTGCCGGGTTTGATCAGCACCGGCAAACCAACCTCGAAGCAGGTTTGTCAACCCGTAGAGGAGGGGGAATACCGAACATGCGGCAAGGGGCCATTGCAGATACTGGCGCAGTTCAGTTTTCACCCCGAGCAGCTGACCGAGGATGAATTGATTCAGTGGCCCTGCGGTAAGGAGCACCAGCAGGCCAAGAATGATCCCAGTAACAAAGCTGAATCGAAGCAGTGGACCGATATCAGCCATTTTTTTAACCAGAGTTAGATAGGCCTGCTGCAGATTACGCATCGGTCCGGCGAGGAGAAAGAGAAATCCACGAATCACGCCAAAGGCGGCCAGCGCTAAAGCACCATCACTCAAACGACCGATAATCGAACTGATCAATACCGGGATGGTCTGTTGCAGGCATGATGAATAGGCGAGAGGGAAAGAGTAGTGCAAAACCTCACCAATGGTTTTTTCAGTGGCATTTTGTTCCAGTGGAACATGAGTTTTCCAGGCGAGCCAGGCAATAACCAGTGTTTCAGTCACCACACAGCTGACCAGAGCAAAAGCACCAAATTGGGCACCGTAAAAGAATTTATGCCCGAATGCCAGAAAAACGAACAGTGCTCCAACCCGAACCCCGGTGGCATAAGAGACCAGACTGGTTCTTCGTGCCCGGATAATCAGTCCTTGGCAGAAGCCACGAACCCCGGTGAAAAATGGGAGGAACGCCAGAATGTACAAAGCTTTTTTTGCTTCTAGAGCAATTTCAGTTGGGGTCCCGAGAATCTTGATTAAAATGAAATCTCCGACGGGAGTAAAAGCAATCAGCGAGAGCATTGCCGCAACATAAATGGCGACCAGACCGATAAATATCAAGACACCATGCAGTGATTTGCGACCACGAACCATTGCAATGGTAATGGTATGGTTTTGATAAGAGGGGGAGGCTATAAAAAGGTGGACGACCAATGCAACAGACATCCCGGCTAAGGCAGTGACGTAATCATCAAGTCTGGCCAGAGCCCCATTAATGATGGTGTGGGAAATACTCATGAGTTGGATATTGAGTATCAGTGGAAAAAAGAAGAAGGCAATCTCTCGAATGGTCAGATTTTTTTCAGTCAAGAGGTGATCCGGGAAAAAATTGTAACAAGTCAGTTGACTGTTCTGCACGAAAATCGGTGGTCAGCCCATCGCTATGACCGAGTCCGTAGGCACAGAAGCAGGTTGCAGTCCCTGCGCCCCGACCAGAATAGAGATCAGTATGATGATCTCCAATCATCACTGCTTGTTGTGGATCAGCTCCAAGACCCTCAAGTGCTTTTGTCACTGGGAGTGGATGGGGTTTTTTTTCGCTGTAACTGTCTCCCCCGACGATTATTTTAAAGTATCTGATCAGCCCCAGTCCTTCGAGAAGCTTTATCGTCAACTGGTAAGGTTTATTGGTGACAATTGCCATTTGTTCGGCAGGGTAGCGGTTCAAGAGTTTTTCAATCCCCGGATAACAC
>JAGLDI010000070.1 GCA_023145655.1 Desulfuromusa sp.
ATCACTCTCCCCTGCTTCGATGACAATATCCAATTCTGAGTCAATAAATCGGTGTGAAAAATCGCGCAGTTTCACCCCACCAAGTTTCCGCAGTCGCGACGCCCGCTGTTTGATAATGGTCCCAGGAATTTGCTCCGGCATTGTCGCTGCGGGAGTTCCACAGCGTTTACTGAAAGGGAAAACATGCAGATGGCTGAAGGGAAGCGATTCCAGTAACCGGCAGGTTTGTTCAAATTGGTGATCTGTCTCACCGGGGAAGCCGGTAATGACGTCGAGGCCGATAGCGGCATCAGGGCGCAACCGAGATATCCGCCCGACCAACTCAGCAAAGAAGGTCGTTGTATAGTGGCGATTCATCCGCTGCAGAACATCATCATCACCCGCCTGCAAGGGGATATGGAAATGGGGACAGATCCAAGTGGCTGCTGCAATATATTGATAGAGCTCTTCCGGCAACTCCGTCGGTTCAATTGAACCGAGGCGCAAGCGACCGGTGAAGTTAGATTGCTCAATTTGTTGCAACAGATACAGAAGATCAACCTGCGGCTGCAGATCATGTCCGTAATTGCCGATATGAATACCGGTCAGAACAATTTCCGGGTAGCCATTTTCGGTCAGTTTCTCCAGCTGATCAACAATAGCGGCAACGGGGACCGAGCGGCTGCGACCACGCGCATAGGGGATAATACAATAGGAACAGAACGCATCACAGCCATTCTGAATCTGGACAAAAGCACGGCTGCGCTGCTCAAACTGAGTTAAACTTAAAGGCTCAATGGTTCTGCAGTTGCGGATATCAGCAACCTGAATCTTTGTTGTTTTGTCAGAATTGTTCAGAGTTTCCAGCAACCGGACCTTTTCCTGATTACCAATCACCAGAGCTACCTCCGGCAGCTGGCTGAGACTTTGCGGGTCAATCTGGGCATAACAACCGGTCACAACTACCTTTGCATGGGGATTAAAACGCCTGGCTCGCCGGATCAGATTGCGCGATTGAGAATCGGTCGCAGCCGTCACGGTACAGGTATTGACAATCACCAGATCCGCTCCGGTTTCAAATTCAACCTGCTGATAACCTGCTAATTTCAGCTGTTCACCCATTGCCACCGATTCAAACTGATTGGTTTTACACCCCAGGGTAACAATAGAAACGGTTGTGTTCATTGGATCCAACCGCCACCGATAACCAGATCATCAGCATAAAAAACGGCAGCCTGGCCGGGAGTCACCCCATTTTGCGGAGAATCAAAAATAACCTTCACCCTTACGTTGTCTAAAGGCTCAACAGTTGCGGCAACTTCTGTATGTCGATAACGGATCCGGCAGGTGGTTGAAAATGATTCCGTTGGTTCAGGGATACTCCAACAACATTGCTCCACGGTCATTTCGGCACAGCCAAGGTGTTGCTTTTCTCCAACAATAACCTGTTTTTTGGAAGCATCAATGCCAACCACAAAAAGAGGTTCTGTCCAGCCGATACCAAGTCCTTTTCGTTGACCAATGGTATAGCGATAGATTCCCTGATGTTGACCAAGAACCTTTCCGGAAACATGGACAATAGCACCATTTAACTTTCCGGCACCCTGCTCTTGTTCCAGAAAATTGACATAATCACCATCCGGGATAAAACAGATATCCTGGCTCTCATCTTTTTCAGCAATCTGCAAACCAAACCGAGCCGCATGTTCCCGCACCTGCTGTTTGTTTAATGCTCCCAGAGGAAACAGACAACGGGCAAGCTGTTGCTGGCTGAGGGAAAAGAGGAAATAGCTCTGATCTTTTTTCAGATCAACACCCTTGCGGATAAATAATTGACCTTC
>JAGLDI010000071.1 GCA_023145655.1 Desulfuromusa sp.
TTACAAACAGCACAAGGATTAGGGGTGCGACCAGAAAAATACTCGGTACAAAAACGGCTGATGACTTGCTGTCGGAAATCGGTTTCGAAATTGACTGAGTAAAAAGGGATCTGTAATTGTTCAGCCACCTTTTTAGCATCGACCACCGCAGCATTAGTGTGACAAGTTTTACCCGCATCTTCTTTAGCGCAAGCATCCCAATGGTGCATCGTCAGACCAATCACCTCATAGCCTTGCTCTTTAAGCAACGCAGCAGTAACCGATGAATCAACACCGCCACTCATCGCGACAACAACTCGTTTTTTCACATATTCCTCAAATAGCAAAAAAGGGTTCCACAGATTGCAGAACCCTTTTAGAAGTTAAAGCTGAACTCTAAGAATTCAGGTTAAGAGTTTTGGTTTCTATAATCTTTTATTGCTTCGTGTAAAGCATCGGCAGCCAGATTAGAGCAGTGCATTTTTGCCGGTGGTAAGCCATCAAGAGCTTCAGCAACAGCTTGATTTGTTAATATCAGAGCCTCATCAATAGTTTTACCAATCGCCAATTCCGTCACCATTGAGGATGTCGCAATCGCAGCACCACAACCAAAGGTTTTGAATTTTACGTCCTGAATGACATCGTTTTCAACCTGAAGTGAAATCCGCATGATATCACCACAGGAAGCATTACCAACCTCACCAATGCCATTAGCATTCTTCACCTCACCAACATTACGTGGGTTGGAAAAGTGGTCCATAACTTTCTCTGTATACATAATATTTCTCCCTATATCTATTGTTTGATACTTCTTAATTCTTTCTTAAAAACAATGGCTATGTAAAAAATTCAATCGGCAAGGGGTCGTAGTTTTTCAGGGGTGCAGACATACATCAAGTATGTCAAGATCATGAAAAACTGCAACAACACCGCAGATTGGAGATTTTTACGACGCCATTAAGCACAGACCTTATTAACCATGCGACATTCATCACATGACAATGGAGTCGGCTCTTCTCGTTGATATAACGGGCTCATTTCCCGTAGTCGTTGGACGATCGGAGGTAGCTCCTCTAAAATAAAATCAACTTCTGCTTCGGTATTCTCAGCCCCAAGACTGAATCTGGTACTGGAATGGGCAAGGACGATATCAACCCCCATCGCACCCATAACGTGAGAAGGTTCCAGAGACCCGGAAGTACAGGCCGAACCGGATGATGCCGCAATCCCCTTCATATCAAAAAACAGCAGCAGTGATTCACCTTCAATATAGTTAAAGCTGACATTCAGGGTATTTGGTAGGCGGAAATCAGCATTTGGATGCCCATTCAGCTTTACCTCAGGGATTGAACTGAGAATCCCTTTTTCAAGTTTATCCCGGAGCTGCCGGACATATGCATAATCTTTATCCATATTCTTCATCGCCAGTTCACAAGCGAGCCCTAAAGCAACAATACCTGGGACATTATGGGTACCGGCACGCCGGTTACGTTCTTGATGACCGCCGTGCATAAAACGTGAAATTCGGGTGCCACGACGCAAATACATCGCTCCGATTCCTTTAGGAGCACCAATTTTGTGTCCAGAAATCACCGCCATATCCACATTGGCCTTACGCACATCGACCAGGATTTTTCCGGCGGCCTGAACAGCATCGGTGTGAAACCGGACTTTATGTTTTTTGGCAATCAGACCAATGTCCTCAATCGGGAAAATATTTCCGGTCTCATTATTTGCCCACATGACAGAAATCAATATTGTTTTATCGGTTATTGCTGCTTCCAGTTCAGCCAGATCGAGCATCCCGTCCTGGTCGACACCAAGGTAGGTCACCTCAAAACCATCCTTTTCCAGAGCTTCGCAGGTTTCCAGAACAGCAGGGTGTTCGACTGAAGTGGTAATAATATGATTGCCCTTATCCTTCAACGCATCAGCGGTTCCCTTGATGGCATAATTATCCCCTTCACTACCACAGGAGAGAAAAATGACTTCAGCAGCAGAACAGTTGAGTAATTCAGCAACTTGTTCACGTGCCTTTTCAATGGCACCACCAACCATTCGGCCAGCCCAATGAACGCTGGACGGGTTACCGAACTGTTCACAAAAATAGGGCAACATGGCCTCCAGAACTTCTGGTTTTACGGCAGTTGTTGCATTATTATCCATGTAAATCTTTTCCACAAAAATCCTCCGGTCAAAGAAAATAAGTTAACTATTCACCGCCCGAAAGTTCTGTTGGCGGCGGCCATCGTTGGTCAATTCTTCCAGTGTGACCGAAGCCAGGAAGCTACGAATCTGATTTCCTAACCCCTGCCAGACCGATTGGGTTGTACACTCTGAGCCACAGCCACAACTCCCATCCGAATTCATACAGGACAGCGGCATAATCGCCTCTTCCACAGTATCAATAATCTGATCCATCCGGATATCGGCAGCTGGACGAGCCAGAAGGTAACCACCCCCTGGGCCGCGCACACTATTGACAATGCCACCGCGGCGTAACTTGACAAATAACTGTTCAAGATAATTGAACGAGATGTTCTCCCGTGCCGAGATATCTTTAATGGAAACCGGGGTGCCATCACTAAACAGATTCAAGCTGACCAAAGCACGTACGGCATACTGTGCCTTTGTTGACATCCGCATCAGACTGTTTCCTCTTCAAGTTCTGACTTCTTGTATTGTGCCAGTTCAGTTTGTAATTGCTGTTGTTCCCCCTGCAATTTTTCAACCTGTTCTTCCAGACGATGGAGCTGATCAAAAACACAACTGACCGCTTTGGCAACTGGGTCAGGGAGTTTACCGTGTTGCAGGTCAACCCCAACCCGCTTTTCACCAGAAATAACCACCCGCCCGGGAATACCGACAACGGTCGCCGTCGGGGGAACTTCTTTAACCACAACAGAATTTGAACCAATTTTACTATCATCACCAACCGTAAACGGTCCAAGGATTTTTGCTCCAGAGCCGATAACAACATTGTTGCCCAAGGTTGGGTGACGTTTCTCTTTGGCCCAGGAAGTTCCACCGAGAGTGACCCCATGATACAGAGTGCAGTTATCACCAATCTCAGCTGTTTCACCAATAACCACACCCATGCCGTGATCGATAAAAAAACCGCGGCCTATCGTGGCTCCCGGGTGAATTTCTATTCCGGTCAAAAAACGTCCAAAATGGGAAACCAGACGACCAAGAAATCTCAACTGATGAGTCCACAACCAATGGGACCAGCGGTAAAAAAACATCGCATGAAAACCCGGGTAACAAAATATAATTTCAAACACACTCCGCACGGCAGGATCACGCTCAAAGACAACCTTTAAATCTTCCTTGAGTTGAGAAAACATTTAATTAACCTCCAGAACGGTATTGTCACACAAATTAATGCGTGATTAAAACTATCAACTATCACATACTTAGTGATATTTTTTATCATCCAGTCCACTAATTAAGATCAGAACTATCATACCTGACTATTTCTGTCAATTAT
>JAGLDI010000072.1 GCA_023145655.1 Desulfuromusa sp.
TCCCCTATAATGCACGAGTTTTTATTCGTCATATGATCCACTATTCTATCCAATCGCTATAAGGAGTGAGAAGATGCCAGATTTCAAGTATCAGGATCCAATGCCACTCGGTGCCGACACAACCAAGTATTCTAAGATTGAAGGTTCCGAGAAGTTTGTCAGTGTTGTCAATTTTGATGGACAAGATGTTCTTAAAGTTGACCCCCAGGCTCTGACAGTGTTGTCAAACGCTGCAATGCGGGATGTTTCTTTTTTGCTCCGCCCGGCTCACAACGATCAGGTTGCAAAAATTCTCAGTGACCCAGAAGCATCGGAGAACGACAAGGTCGTAGCAATGGCGTTTCTGCGCAATGCTGAAATTTCAGCCAATTTTGAACTGCCATTCTGCCAGGATACCGGCACTGCAACAGTCGTCGCTAAAAAAGGCCAACAGGTCTGGACCGGTGGCAACGATGCTGAACGGATTTCCGAGGGGGTATTCAAAACCTACACCGAAGAAAATCTACGTTACAGTCAGACTGTTGCCCTGGATATGTATCAAGAAAAGAACACCGGAACCAACTTGCCAGCACAGATTGATCTCTATGCAACAGAAGGTGATGCTTATAAATTTCTGTTTATTGCCAAAGGGGGTGGTTCTGCCAACAAAACCATGCTCTTTCAAGAGACCAAAGCGCTGCTGAATCCGGAAAAACTTGAGGAATTCCTGCTGCAAAAGATGAAAACTATCGGCACCGCAGCCTGCCCTCCTTACCACCTGGCGTTTGTCATTGGTGGCACCTCGGCTGATGCCTGTTTGAAGACGGTCAAACTGGCAACAGCACACTACCTTGATGAGCTGCCGACGGAAGGAAATGATCATGGTCAAGCCTTCCGCGATATTGAACTTGAAGCCAAAGTTCTTAAAATGGCACAAGAGATAGGTATAGGGGCACAATTTGGCGGCAAATATTTTGCCCATGATGTCCGGATTATCCGCCTCCCACGCCATGGGGCTTCCTGCCCGGTTGGGATGGCTGTCTCCTGCTCTGCAGACCGCAATATCAAAGCGAAGATCACCAAAGATGGTCTTTTTCTGGAAGAGATGGATCGTAATCCTGGTCGTCTGATCCCAGATGAGCTTCGCAGCAAAAAAGGTCTCGGCACAGAAATCGATCTTGATCGGCCTCTCAGTGAAGTATTAGCTGATCTGACTAAATTGGAAGTCGGTGCTCCACTACGGCTGAAAGGGACCATCGTGGTTGGTCGTGATATCGCTCACTCCAAATTCAAGGAGATCCTTGACAGCGGCAAACCGCTACCCGATTATCTTAAGAACCATCCGATCTATTATGCTGGTCCGGCTAAAACACCTGCGGGAAAAGCTTCCGGCTCCTTTGGCCCAACCACTGCAGGACGGATGGACAGTTATGTTGACCTGCTTCAGGATAATGGTGGATCAATGATCATGATTGCCAAAGGAAATCGAAGCCAGCAAGTCACCGATGCCTGTGCCAAACATGGTGGTTTCTATCTGGGATCAATTGGTGGTCCTGCTGCGGTTCTGGCCGAAGAAAATATCAAAAAAGTAGAATGTATCGACTTCCCCGAACTGGGAATGGAAGCTGTCTGGAAAATTGAAGTTGAAAACTTCCCGGCATTTATCCTGGTTGATGATAAAGGGAACGACTTCTTTAAGACCCTTGGCCTGTAATCTAATTTTTCTCAATCCAGACCTGAAAAGCCCCGGATCTTTTTCCGGGGCTTTTCTTTTTGTCAAAAATGGGTGATTATCTATAGAGAACTTTCCTTCGCCCTCCAGGTAGAGGGAATACGTTAAAAACAACCTTAAATGGAACTTCAATGTATAAAAACACCATCAAATTCTATGAACGTACTGTTCTAAAACACCCGATCCTGACAATTCTCCTGGTTCTTTCTTTCGTCATCGGGGTTGGCAGCTATGCCAGAGACTTTCGACTGGACGCTTCCGCCGACTCATTGCTCCTGGAAAATGATCAGGATCTTAAATATTTCCGTTCCATCAACGCAAATTATGGCAGCGCAGAGTTCCTGATCATCAGCTACTCACCAAAACAGGATCTTTATGCCGCCGAAACTTTGGATGATCTTCGCAAGCTCCGTGACAGCCTGCTAAAAATTGAGCGGGTTCAATCGGTGCTCAGTATTCTCGATGTCCCCCTGATCGATAGCCCCCGCCTGACCCTGGGTGATTTAAAAAATGGGGTTCGCACCCTGGAAACACCCGATATCGATATTGAACTTGTGCGTAAAGAATTCCACACCAGCCCATTTTATAAAAGCCTTCTGGTCAGTCCCGATGCCAAAACAACGGCCCTGCAGGTGATCTTTGAGAAGGACAAGACCTACCATTTATTGCTGCAGCAGAGAAATACCCTACGAGAGAAACTCCTGACGACCCCACTCACGACAGCAGAAGCTGAACAGCTTGAGCAAGTCAGTAGATCATTTGATGCCTATAGCCGTGATCTTGCAGAACTGGAAGCTCTCGATATTGCCGAAATCCGCAATATCATGAAGCAACACCAGAGCCATGGAGAACTATTCCTTGGCGGAGTCCCAATGATTGTCGCCGACATGATCAGTTTTATCCGCCACGATCTGACATCTTTTGGCCTTGGAGTGCTGGTTTTTCTGGTTTCAATGTTGTTCCTGATCTTTCGTAACCCGCGTTGGGTTCTTCTACCAATGGTCTGTTGTTTCTCCTCAGTTTTATTCATGTTTGGATTTCTTGGGCTGGTCGGCTGGAAAGTAACGGTGGTTTCGTCCAACTTCACCTCATTATTATTGATCATCACCCTCTCCCTCTGTGTCCACCTGATTGTCCGCTACAATGAGCTGTATGATGAAATTCCTGGTGCTGATCAGGCCACCATGGTCAAAGAGATGGTTCGTAGTAAAGCAGTTCCCAGTATCTATACCGCACTGACGACCATCGTTGCCTTTGCTTCCTTACTGACCAGCGACATCCGCCCGGTTATTGATTTTGGCTGGATGATGGCAATCGGTATCAGCTTTGCGCTACTCATTTCATTCGCCATTTTTCCAGCAGGGTTGATGCTTTATAAAAATCCGGTGAAGTTTTCACCACGCTTTGACATCACCGGAATTATCACCCGCACTTGTGCCCACTGGGTCGAATATCGGAGCAAAGCAACCCTGACACTTTTTGTCGTTCTGGCTATCGTAAGTATTACCGGGATTTCTAAATTAACGGTGGAAAATCGTTTCATTGATTATTTCAAACCAACCACAGAAATTTATCAGGGGATGGAACTCATTGACCGGCAGCTCGGTGGCACCACCCCGCTGGAGGTCATCATCGATGCCGATCCTGACTTTTTTACAGATAAAGCTCAAGAGGATGCTTTTGCTGAAGATGATCCTTTTGAAGATGATTTTTTTGCTGAAGAGGAAACTGAGGCGGGTCTTTCCGGTAGCAGTTACTGGTATAACAGTTACCAGATCGACACCCTGAAGCAAATTCATAGCTACCTTGATGAGCTACCAGAAACCGGCAAAGTGTTGTCTATGGCAACCACCATGACAATGATGCAGCAGCTGAATGAGGATCGCCCTCTGGACAACATCTCTCTGGCGGTTATCCACAAAAAACTTCCGGAAAGCATCAAGGAAGCACTCTTCCGTCCCTATATGACTGAAGATGGCAATCAGATACGCTTCTCCTTACGGGTGATCGATTCCAATCCAGATCTGCGCCGGGATTTGTTGTTAAAGAAAATTCGTCTCGATCTGACTGAAAAACTGGATATAAAACCTGAACAAATCCACCTGACCGGGATGTTTGTCCTTTATAACAATGTCCTGCAAAGTCTGTTCAGTTCGCAAATCATGACCATTGGCGTGGTTTTTCTCGTCATTATGGCGATGTTCATTATCCAGTTCCGCTCCTTGCGCCTGGCGATCATTTCCATCATCCCCAACCTGCTATCTGCAGGTATGGTTCTCGGCTTGATGGGCTGGATGAATATCCCGCTGGATATTATGACTATTACAATTGCAGCTATTACTATCGGTATTGCCGTTGATGATACAATTCACTACGTCCACCGTTTCAACGAAGAAATTGCTGTTGATGGTGATTATCTTGCAGCGATGAAGCGCTGTCATGACAGTGTCGGGCGAGCGATGTACTACACCTCCATAACTATTATCATCGGCTTTTCAATTCTCACGCTGTCAAATTTTATTCCAACCATCTACTTTGGCCTCTTCACCGGCTTAGCCATGTTGATTGCCATGTTTGCCAATTTAACCCTGCTGGCATTACTGCTGATTCACTGGAAACCACGCAAAAAGAATGAGATTAAATGAAATAACTGGCACTCAATTGGTAAATAGGCTATTGTGCGCGTCTTTTCTCAAAATCTGACCTGATTTTCAGGTTCAACTTAAAATATCAACAGGAAATTTATGTCTGAAGAAAACAGTCCCGCGTTTAAAGATTTCGCCCTGGCCCCAGCCATTTTAAAAGTTATTGATGAGGTTGGCTATGAAACCCCATCACCGATCCAGGCGCGTAGCATTGCACCACTATTGGAAGGTCGTGATCTGCTGGGTCAGGCACAAACAGGCACCGGAAAAACAGCAGCGTTCTCTCTCCCATTACTGAGTCGTCTCAATCCGAAATTAAAAGCCCCACAGATTCTGGTTCTGACTCCGACCCGGGAATTGGCACTACAAGTTGCCGAAGCAATGCAGACTTATGCCCGACATCTCAAAGGGTTTCAGGTATTACCAGTCTACGGCGGTCAAAATATGGGACAGCAGTTACGCCAGCTACAGCGTGGCGTTCAAGCTGTTGTCGGCACCCCTGGACGAATTCAGGATCATCTGCGGCGTGGGACTCTTAAGCTCGATAAATTGAGTTGTATCGTTATTGATGAAGCCGACGAAATGTTAAAAATGGGCTTTATTGATGATGTTGATCAAATTCTTGGATATGCACCAGAACAACGTCAAACAGCTCTATTTTCTGCAACAATGCCCAAAGAGGTTATGAAAGTTGCCCGCAAGCACTTGAACGATCCGATTGAGATCAAAATCAAAAGCAAAACTTCGACTGTTGAGACAATTTCTCAGCGCTTCTGGCAGGTCAAAGGATTACATAAACTGGATGCCCTGACCCGGATATTGGAAGCAGAAGAGATCGATGGCATGCTGATCTTTGTCCGCACCAAAATCGCCACTGTAGAATTAGCAGAAAAACTTGAGGCACGCGGTTTTTCCAGTGCCGCATTGAACGGTGACATGACCCAGATGCTGCGGGAAAAAACTGTCGAACAGTTAAAAAATGGTTCTCTTGATATTGTTGTCGCCACTGACGTTGCTGCCCGTGGCCTCGATGTCAAACGGATCAGTCATGTCGTCAACTATGACATCCCTTATGACACGGAATCCTATATTCACCGGATTGGTCGAACCGGGCGCGCTGGACGCGAAGGGAAAGCAATCCTTTTTGTTGCTCCACGCGAAAGAAGAATGCTCGCTGCCATAGAAAGAGCGACCCGACAGCCAATTAAAGCGATGGCACTACCGAGCCGTAAAGATATTACCAATCGTCGCATCAGCCAGTTTAAAGAGCAGATTTCCAGCGCGATGGAATCTGAAGATCTTGAGTTTTTTGAAGAATTGATTGACGCATACCAAAGCGAATATGATATCGGCCACCGCAAGATTGCTGCCACCCTTGTCTATCTGCTACAAAAAGAGCGTCCCCTTAATCCAGAGGAGGCCTTTGTCGAAGAAGTCAAGGTCGAGCGTCCAGAGCGAAGTGCCTCTCCAAGACGCGAAAGAAAAACCGGTGATGATCAAATGCAAACCTATCGGATTGAGGTGGGTCGAAAACATGGGGTGGAACCGGGAAATATTGTTGGTGCCATCAGCAACGAAGGCAAAATTAACAGTCGTGATATCGGCAGGATTCGTCTCTTTGATCAGTTCAGCCTGGTCGATTTACCAAAAAATCTATCTCAGGATGTTTTGCATAAATTGAAAGGGGTCTGGGTGTGTGATGAACAGTTGCAGATCAGTCCTGATGCAGGCTCATATAAACCCTCCGCAACCGATTTCTCCAAGCGGAAAAAGTTTGGTAAAGGGAATTCTGGATTTAAAAAATTTGGTTCCCGTACCCAGAAACCGACAGCAAGCCGGCGGCAGAGAGATAAGTAGACGACATACTCGTCTTTGTTCAGCAACTATCAAAGGCAAAATCATTTTTCAGAAGTAAAAAACCCGCCCTTTGGACGGGTTTTTTTGTAAAAGGTTATTCAATGGAAAAGTGGCTGAAGTTACAAAATGGAAGTGATATCCGCGGTGTGGCAATTACGGGAGTTGCAGGACAACCGGTCACACTGCATGATCCTATTGTCCGTTCTATAGGCTTCGCTTTCGCCCAGTGGCTTTCAGAACGGCTTGAGAAACCGATTGATCAACTAAAAATTTCAGTCGGTCACGATTCACGTCTTTCTGCCAACCAGATCAAAACCTCCATTTTTCAGGGATTAACAACAGCAGGAGCAATGGGTTTCGACTGCGGACTGGCCTCTACTCCGGCGATGTTCATGTCAACCGTATTTGAAAATCACAACTACGATGGTTCAATGATGCTGACCGCCAGCCACCTGCCATTCAATCGTAACGGGGTGAAGTTTTTCATCTGTGAAGGGGGGCTGGAAAAAGAGGAGATCAGCAAAATTCTCACTATGGCCGCTAAGGTTGAAGAACTTTCAGAAGGACCCACTGGCAATACAACACCTGTCAATCT
>JAGLDI010000073.1 GCA_023145655.1 Desulfuromusa sp.
ATCAGCCATCTTCATGGTGATCACTTTGGTGGGATTCCCTATTTATTACTTGAAGGGAAATATGCCAGCCAGCGAACCAGACCCTTGACCTTGATCGGACCGCCGGGATTACAGCAGCAAGTTGAAGCAGCAGCAGAAGCGCTTTATCCGGGAATGTTCCGTGAAAAATTTAACTTTCCGGTTGAATATCGGCATCTCGATCCAAAAATAAATCTACAGATAGGTTCTGTTGAGGTTGGCTGCGTTCAGGTTAAACACGGTGGTAGTCAGTATGTTTACGGACTTCGTATTGAAGTTGCAGAAAAAGTTATCAGTTATACCGGTGATACTGAGTGGACCGATAACCTGCTTGTGCTGGCACAGGGGAGCGATGTTTTGATTGCCGAATGTTTTGCGTATGACCAGCCAATTCCTTCGCATCTGGATTATCTGACCCTGCTTAAAAAGAGAAAACAGTTAGGCTGCCAAAGGTTATTGCTGACCCATATGGGCCCGGTGATGCTTGCACGAATCGCTCAATTGGAACTGGAAACTCTTGATGACGGAGATATTATCGTTCTTTAAGGGGATCGCTTTCTGGTTCAGAAGGCTTTTTAAATAAAAAGGAGAAATTATGAAAATTACGGTCATGGTTTTTTTAACGGTTCTGCTAAGTGTGGCGCCCCTATTTGCGATAGAGTATCAGGTCAATGTGGTGCGTCAGGGAGGGAATCTCTATTGGGCAGAGACTGAAAAAATGTATATCCAGACCAAGTACTGTTTTGAGAACTTTGATACCTCAGCTGCTATATTACGGATGGATGGTGACAGTGGTGAAATAGCCTTTGCCAAATCGGGGCATAAGTGTGCTGTGAAAATGATTTACGGACGAACCGAATTGAAGGCCGGGAAATATTCGATAAAGGTCAGCCGAGAAGATGATAACTGGTACGAAATCGTGGCTAAAAAAATGGCATTAAATACCAATGGCTGTTTGAGTCTGGTTGAAAATATGCAAGCAATATTACAGATCAATGCAGATGGGACAGGTGTTTTGTCACTGTCTGAAGCCGATGAAGAGTGTCAGGTCGATGGTGTTTATTCACAGGGTCAGTTGCAGTTGCAATAGGGAGGCTGTTGACAGGACCACTTATTCTGACCGCTCCGGCAACCTCTCCTTGGTCTTCCGGGAACAGATACTGAGGGTATGTTCCTGGAAGACAAGAGATATTGATCAGCTCCAGAGACTAACTTTGCAGAAGATTAATCAATGCCCGTCGTTTCATTCCTCCCTTGAGCATCAACTGAACCTTTTCTTCCACACCAGCAAGGGTAATTTCATCGACCATTTCGGTGAGATTATCAAGTTTCAACTCATTTGCCAGCTGTTTCCAGACTTGGATGCGCCGCTCCATTGGGCATTCAGCAGAATCGATTCCAATAAGCCGGACGCCACGCAGGATAAACGGGAAGACATTGATCGGAATATCGATCGAAGCAACCAATCCGCAACAGGTGACTACCCCATCATACTGAGCCGACTTGATTGCTGCAGCAAGCATCTCGCCGCCGACACAATCGACCACCCCGGCCCAGGTGGGTTTGAGCATCGGTCGATCATTCCCTTTCAGTAAAGTTGCCCGGTCAATAATCTGCGTAGCACCTAGCCCCTCAAGATAAGGTGTTTCTTCCAACTTGCCAGTCACCGCTGTAACGGTAAAACCGATCTTGGCCAGCATTGCTACTGCCAGGCTACCGACCCCACCTGTTGCTCCGGTTACCAATACCGGACCTTGCTCCGGGATGACACCACTCTCTACCAGTTGATGAACCGACAGGGCCGCTGTCAGACCGGCGGTTCCCAACATCATGCTCTCTTTCAGAGTTAATCCTTCCGGCAGTTTCAATGCCCATTTGCTTGGAACCCGAATCAGCTGACCGAAGCCACCGTCAGTCTCCATCCCCAGATCGTAACTGGTAACAATGACCTGGTCCCCGGGTTGAAATGAACCATCGGCACAGGAGACAACTTTACCGGCTGCATCGATCCCCGGGGTATGGGGAAAATTGCGGGTCACCCCCGGATTACCGACGGAAGAGAGGGCGTCTTTGAAATTGAGAGAGGAGTAGTGCACCTTGACCACCAGTTCACCTTCGGGAAGATCATCGAGAGTGCGGGTCACGATGGAACGATTAAAAACTTTCTTTTCGGGCTGCTCTACCAATAATGCTTTAAATTCCATTGCCTTTTGACCTCCTTGAAAAGAATGTAGAATAAAACCTGAAAATACAGAATAAAGACTTTAACGGAGAGGCGGTAAAATGCGGGGAAGAGGGAACCTATTTTAAAAAATTCCTCTTCGTCCTCTCCTTCTCAGCAGCTCTCCGTTAAAAAAATTAGCCTTTAACCGCCTTGATCACAACAAAAGCCCCCTCACCAAAGCCATCAAGCACCGACTGTTCTGTCTCTCCAGGGATCAAGGTTTGCTTTACTTCCGTTTGACCAAAACCTGCCGCCTGCAAATGATCCAGAACCTGCTGGCTCGAAAAAAATGTCGCCTGCTGGTAAAATTTACTTTTATGACGGTTCTGTAGATACTTTTGTCCCAGTTCACTCTCCATATCGACAAAACCAACAATAATGCACCCACCAGGGATAAGAACCCGCAATGCTTCCCGAAAGGATTGGATAATATCATCGACAAAACAAATTGTTGTGACCAGCAGGACAAAGTCAAATTGATTCTCAGAGAAGGGGAGTGCCTCTGCAACCCCGATGTGAACCTCAACTCCCAGCTTTTCAGCCTTTAGTCGCATTTGTTCGGTGGGTTCAACCCCGACTTTAATCCCCAGTGGCACTGCAAATTTTCCGGAACCAACGCCCACCTCCATACCTCGAACCTTACCGACGGGAAGTAACTGTCGAACCGCCTGTAATTCCGCTGCATAAACCTCCTGATTTTTGTCAAACCAATCATCGTAAGCGTCACTATGTTTTTCAAAAGCAGCAGTTCTGGCCATGTAAATACGCTCCATCACTTTAAGGGAAGCTAGGAGGCTGTCGATGAGCTGGTCTCCTAGGTAAAACCTGAGTATGGACACAAGTCCCTGTGTTTATACTCCAACTTTTACAAATTAAATAGTGTAATACCAGCTATTTCTTATCACCATCAAGCAGATCTGCTGATCCCCTTCATTATGTTAACAAATTTCTCTTAAACCATTTTCTCGGTTTTAGGGGGGAGGTTTGCAAGGATTTTTTTATACTTTCCTGTTTAAATTATAAATACCGCCGAAGGATAACACCAATAAAGACCACTAGAAAGGTTGCAGATGAAGAATTACACTTCAGGTTTGTTGACATGCAAACAGAATGACAATAAAGTTCAGCGGTTAAAAAAATCCTTAAGCTTAAGGGGAAAAATGAATATCCATTATCTGCAACACGTCCCATTTGAGGAACTTGGCAGTATTGAAGCGGAGCTGGCAGGAAGAGGACACCGGCTGACCAGCACTAACCTCTATAAGAATGAATCGCTTCCGACTGTTGATAATATCGATTGGCTGATTATTATGGGTGGCCCCATGGGGGTATATGATGAAGACCAATACCCTTGGCTGAGAGAAGAAAAGCAGTTTATTAAGCAAGCCATTGAATCTGGAAAAGTCGTTATGGGAATCTGTCTTGGTGCCCAGTTAATTGCCGCTGCTCTGGATACCAAAGTTTATAAAAACCGACACAGTGAAATTGGCTGGTTTAATATTAAACGCCATCCTGAGGCAGAGAATACCATCCTTTCAGACGCTATCCCGCCACAGGTTGAAGTATTCCACTGGCATGGCGACACTTTCGACATCCCTGCTGGAGCGAAGCCCCTTGCTTTCAGTGCAGCCTGCCCGAACCAGGGATTTATTCTGGATAATCGTGTAGTGGGGCTGCAATTTCACCTGGAGACCACCCTGACATCGGCTCAGGCACTGATCAATAAGTGCCGTGATGAATTGGATGGGTCTGTTTATGTCCAATCTGAAAGTGAGATGCTTTCTGATCCCCAAAGGTTCTCCAGAATTAATCAAATCATGGCAAATATTCTGAACTGCCTGGAAAAACAAGCCCATAGATAACCGATGAGAAAACTTGCCAACCTATTTCTGTTTCTCTTTCTCGTATCCGCAATGTTCGGAATTGCCAACGAGCTGCTACGCCTGTTTCTGAATTTGCAGTTCCTGCCTGGACTACAGCAACTGATCTGGATGACTTGTATCGGTGTTGCCAGCATCGTCTATCTGGGTCTTGGCTTCAATAAACACCTGCCAAAAATCATTTTGATTCCGCTATTTATCTGGCTGTTCTGGAATCTTCTCAACTACTGGCCACTTGAAAATGCTATCGGCAGTAATTTCCTATTGTATGCATCCTGCGGACAGCTTCTTCTGGGCGCAGCGATACTAAAACTGAACCGGCATATTAATGGTGAAAGTCTGTTTCTGGTTCGCCGCCAGTTTCTCGGACCGGCATTCAGTGGTCGCAATCTGTTCTGTTTCTGCCTGGTCAGTATCCCGATA
>JAGLDI010000074.1 GCA_023145655.1 Desulfuromusa sp.
TTATCTGCAAATCAGACCGGCTTGGACAATATCCGCCTGCTCCAGCAAGCACAGGATTTATTCGAGTTGAAATGGGAAGAGTTAGGCGAAGGAAATTCCCTGGTTGGTTTTAGTCTACGGCAACTTGATATCCGTCAGAACACCGGGGCTTCTGTTGTTGGAGTGCTGCGGGATGGAATTTTTACCGCTAACCCTTCTGCTGATCTGGTTTTTCATGCAGGAGATCTGATTGCCACCATCGGTAACTCGCAGGAGGCGATTGAAAAAGCATAATAAAAGGGCTGACGAGATACCCGGCAGCCCTTTTATTATTTGATAAGTTTAGTTGACCTGCTTATTTGCCAGCGGCAGCACGTTTCGCAGCTTTAAGCGGGTTGACTTTGACATCATCAGTCTTAAGATCAACTTTCTTGTGTGTAGCAAAGTTACATAGACCATTTGCCCACTTTGCTGCGGGATCAGGGTAGGCAGAACAGACATCACCGATACTCCCTTTAACAATCCGGTCGCAACCTTGACACTCTTCAACGACAATCTGGCAACTGCCACCTGGGGCAACACAACCAGACTTTTTCCAAAAACTACACTCGGTACCGGCAAGAACTGTTTGGCACTGCATATTTTATTCCTCCTGAATTTATACTTTGTTCGAAATTAGAACACGTACTAATAGCGAATTTGGATTTTAGAGTCAACGATTTTTTGGTTAAGTTTTAATAAAATTGATTATGATTTCGCTTCAGCTCAAACTTTGACCCAATAGTCAGGTTTGGATAACGATTATTGGATATTGCTCATATTTTATGTTGGTTTTTTGTCAGTTTAAGAATGGCAATCGCAATCAGGATAATAACGGCAAGAGTATAAAGGGGAGTTGTGAAACTGCCAGTTTTATCGTAGAAATATCCGGCAAACAGAGGCGCTACGGCTCCGGGGATATTGGCAGAGAACAACCATCCATAAATGGATCCAACTTTGTCTGCTCCCCAGATTCTGGCCACTGATCCGGCATAAATCACCAGAACTCCGCCGTAGTTAAACCCGGCAATAGCGGCAAAAATCTGTAATCCCAGCGGTGAGGTGACAATGAAAGGGGAGGCAAATAACAGCAATGCCTGGGAGAGGAGATTAAGCTGTATGATACTACGGCTATCAAAACGGTCGAATATACCTCCCCATGCAACTCTGCCGATAGCGTTGGCAATGGCAAAAAATGAGACAGCACTGACTCCGGTCATCAGCGTTGCCGCTTTGTAGAATTCTTTGATATTGGCGTTGATGGCAAACCCGGCTGCCAGTCCGGTAAACATCGCAAAATAGAGAATGACAAAACGCTTATCGGTCAGCACCTCAAGAAAACCAAGCTTGATTGTGTCTGTTTTAGAAAAATTCGGTGGGTTTTGCATAAAAAACCCGGAAAAAACGATTAAAACCAGAAATACAATGCCAAAATAACCGAACAGGGTGAAAGGGGTTAAATCGAGTTTAAGCAGGTATCCGGCAACGGTACTGACCAGAGCGGCTCCGCCACCAAAGCCTGCTACTGCAACACCGGTGACCAGCCCCTTATTATTGGGGAACCATTTGATACAGGTGGAGATGGGGACAATATAGGCGATTCCTGCCCCGATACCGGCAATAATACCGTTGCCAAGGATTGTATAGTTGAAATTATAAACCCCCAGTGATGACACAATCCAACCGCTGCCAAATAAAATTCCACCACTGATGGCAGCAAGTCGGGGTCCGAATTTATCGACCAGGGTTCCGGAAAAAATCATCGTCAGCGGAAAGATAAAATAAAACACTGAAAATGGGACCTGTGCCTGAGTTTGAGAAATCCCCATTAAAGATTTTAAGTTTTGAACGTAAACAGACCAGGAGTAGGTTGCCCCCAGGCAAAGTTGCATCAGTAGAGCCGAGAGGATAATCATTATGCGCATCTAATTTCTCCCATATGGAAGGGTTCTGATGAATCAAATTATGTCTATTTTTGCATGTTGTCAATAATCTGTTTTTTGTTACTATATTAAATCTGCAGCACAAGCAGATCAGAGAGTCAGGTGTGGATTTGAAGATGGATGAGAAAAATCGGGTGTTGAATGATTCCCCAGGGTGGGAAGAGATCTGCGAACGCTGTGGTCGTTGTTGTTATGAAAAATATCAATACCAAGGGAAGATTTTTTATAGCGATACCCCATGTGAGTACCTCAATACGACAACCAATCATTGTCAGATCTATGCACAACGTTCTGAAATCAACCCGGGATGTGTCCGTTTAACCCCTGAATTGGTGACTTCAGGGGTATTGCCGTCTGATTGTCCTTATGTGACACGGTTGAGCTGTGTGAAAAATGATGAGTGATTTTCGTGTGCTATGGTGTTTGATGTAAAATAAAGACATTCCACTCAGTAGAATGGCGGTCTTTGCGTGTCTGCAGCTGTTGCGGTAAATGAGCAGAAACGACCGATATATAGGTTGTATAACCGCGTGCTATCGAGGGGATTTCGGCACTACCAGGGCCGGCAATTTGAAAGTTGTTTTTCTCATTTAGTTAGTTATTTTTTACTTGCAGAAGTATTCCTTTTGTCTTTTAATCAAGAGTATCAAAATGGCGTAGGAGGAAAGGGAAGACGGTGTGAATCCGTCACGGACCCGCCACTGTGAGTGGAGATTTTTTCTGCAAGTCAGATACTTTTCCTCTATTAAGCCACCCTGCCTGAACTTCGTGGAGTAAGAAACCCGGCAGATTTTTATGGATAATAAACGGTATCCCGAAGCCTTTCATTGAGGTTTCGGGATTTTTTAATTTCAGACTGCTTTTCTAGCGGATTTATTAATGGTGAAATCAAAATCACACAGTTTGAGTCGATTGATTTATGTCAGCGGTGGGTGTCGTAGTGGTAAAAGTATCTATGCGCAAGAACTCGCAGAGAGTCTTCCCGGTCGTCGTGCTTATCTGGCAACCTGCCCGCAGATAGATGAGGAGATGGATCAGCGTATCGAGCGACATCAACAACAGCGTGAAAAAAAAGGGTGGGAAACGATTGAAGTTCCTCTCGAACTCAGTGCAGCAATTATACAGACAAAAGATTTTGATGTTCTGTTGATCGATTGCCTGACCCTGTGGATTAATAATCTGCTTTATCAGGTGGAGCAGGATGGTGGCTCTCTGACCGAGCAACAGATTGGCGAGCGCTGTTGTGAACTTGTCAAGATCTGTCGTCAAAGGGGCCAGACAGTTATTTTTGTCACTAATGAATTGGGGCTTGGGTTGGTGCCGGCTGACCCCCTCTCGCGACATTATCGGGATTGTTTGGGACGGTGCAATCAAACGATTGCAAAACTGGCGGATGAAGCTGTTTTTATGGTCTCCGGTATCCCCCTTATTTTAAAAGAGCCAGGGAGTAATGAATGTGGATTTATTGAATAAAACCATTGCTGATATCAAGGGGCAAAGTGGCGCAGCTAGAACCCAGGCGAAAGTGCGACTGGATCAGCTGATCATGCCCCACTGGGCATTGGGGAAAATGATGGATCTGGCACTGGATCTGGCGGGGATCTGTAGCACTATTCATCCCACCGTCAAACGTAAAACTATCGTTGTCATGGCCGGAGATCATGGAATCACCGAGGCGGGGGTGAGTCTTTTTCCCAAAGAGGTTACGGTGGAGATGGTCAGGGGTTTTGTCAATGGTTTTGCCGGGATCAATATTCTGGCGAAGCAGGCAGGTGCCACAGTTAAGATTGTCGATATGGGGGTTGCGGGAGACCTTTCTCAGTTGGCAAAAGGGGGCAATATTATCGATCAAAAAATAGCTCCCGGAACCGCCAATTTTGCTGCAGGAGCAGCAATGAGTCGTGAGCAGGCGGTTCAAGCCCTTGAGGCCGGTATCTGTGTAGCGCAAGAGCTTGCAGATTCTACCGACCTGTTTGGTACCGGTGATATGGGGATCGGTAACACTTCGCCAAGTAGTGCGATGGTTGCAGCTTTTTGCCAATTGCCGATTGCAGAGGTGGTGGGGCGGGGAACCGGTTTGGATGATGCTCAATTGGCAAATAAGGTAGCGATACTGGAAAAGGCACTTGATCTCAATCACCCTGATCCTGCTGACCCGATTGACGTATTGAGTAAAGTTGGTGGTTTTGAAATTGCTGGGATCGCCGGACTTGTCCTTGGTGTAGCAGCAGCAGGAAAACCAATTGTCATTGATGGATTTATTTCTACTGCCGGGGCATTGCTGGCTGGTCGCCTGGCACCAAAAAGTAAAGACTATATGATTGCAGCACATCGCAGTGTCGAAAAGGGTCAGGTTGCAGCTCTTGCTGACTTGGGAAAAGAGCCATTGCTCGATTTGCAGTTTCGTCTGGGGGAAGGGACCGGTGCTGCTGTTGCGATGAATCTGGTAGAAGGGGCTGTTGGTATTTTAACCGAGATGGCAACTTTCAGCGAAGCAGCTGTTTCTGAGGCAAAATGAGCCTGAAACCATTTTTTTCTGCAGTTCGATTTCTCACTCTTATACCTGTTCCAGAGTCCTGGTGTGGTGATGATTCCGATTTTCACAAGAGCCCCGATTGGTATCCCGTGGTCGGGTTACTGATCGGGGTGATGCTGGTGGGTGTGGATCAGTTTTTCTGCTGGTTGTTGCCGGTTTCGGTTGCGAGTGTGCTGTTATTGCTGGTAATGATTGCTATTTCCGGTGCGCTCCATCTGGATGGACTCGCTGATAGTGCCGATGCTTTTTTTAGCAGTCGGGGACGGGAACAGATGCTGGTGATTATGAAGGACAGCCGCTCCGGACCAATGGGGGTGGCAGCGATTGTTCTGGTTCTGCTCCTCAAGCTGATGTTGTTGCTCTCTCTGCCCGCAGCCTGGCGGTGGCAGGCCATTATCCTGATGCCTTTGGCAGGACGATGTGCGCTTCCTATTATCAGTGGCTGGCTCCCTTACGCCCGGAATGAAGGGACGGCGGCATTTATCTGCCACAATCTCAGCTGGTTCTGTTTGGGAATACCATTAGGGGTGTTTTTTTTCACTGCCTTATGGTTACTGGGTGGAAGCGGATTATTTCTCATTGCTGTTTTCGGTATCAGTTTATGGCTATTGGGACTTTATAGCTTACATAAAATTGGTGGTTTTACCGGTGATACTTTAGGTGCAACTTGTGAGTTGATTGAACTGCTCCCTCCAATCAGTATCGTTTGCCTTGCTCATCTGGGGGTAATGTGATCGATCAGTTGCAAAAACATGGTGGAGATCTCCGGCTGGCAAGTCGCTTGAGCGGAATTCCACAAGAACAGTTCCTTGATTTTTCTGCCAGCATTAATCCCCTTGGTTTTGCCGACTGGCTGCGGCCACTGATCAGTTCACAGATCAGCCGGCTGGTTCATTATCCTGATCCGCAAGGGGAAGAACTGATTGCGGCGCTGGCCAAATTTCATCAGATTAACCCGGATGAGATTATCATCGGTAACGGTGCCAGTGAATTGCTGTATCTGCTGCCACAGGTCTTGGATTGTCGACGTTTGCTGATCCCGATCCCCAGTTATGGAGATTATGCCAACCTGGCAAGGGGAGCGGGGTTGGCTATTGCTCATCTACCGCTGAGAGAAGACAATGATTTCCAACTGGATATTGATCAACTGGCGTCCATGATAACGACTGATGATCTGATTGTTATCGGTCACCCCAATAATCCGACTGGAAAACTGTGCGATACAGATGCATTGCGGGACTTGGTCAAAAATCATCCGCAGAATTATTTTATTGTCGATGAATCATTTATCGACTTCGTAGATCCAAAACACTCCCTGCGTTGGTATCGCCCTGAAAATTTGATAATTGTCCAATCGATGACCAAGTCGTGGGCGATCCCCGGTTTGCGTCTGGGGTATGCTTTGGGTGATCCGACTATTATCACCGCGATGGGTCGATTACGCCCCGATTGGTCGGTCAATACCCTGGCCCAGTCGGTTGGTGTTCGCGCTTTGCAGGATAATAGTTTTCTTCCCAAAACCTGTAAATATGTCGCAGAGCGGCGGGATGAGCTGTTTACTCAACTGAGAAAAATTGATGCTTTGTCCCCACTTTCTGGTGATGCTAACTTTCTTCTTGTCCGGAATAACCATCCTCAAATATCAGTTTCACAACTTGCTGATAAGTTACTGAAAAAAAAGATAATTATTCGAACCTGTGAGAGCTTTGAAGGTCTCGGCAGTAATTATTTCCGGGTCGCAGTTCGCAATGCCGAAGAGCAACAACAATTATGCAATGAACTGCAGGTGTGCCTTGTTTCCGGGAAAATCAGGAAGGTGAAGAAGAAAACTCCGGCGCTCATGTTTCAGGGGACCAGTTCCAATGCCGGGAAAAGTATTTTAACCGCAGCACTGTGTCGGATTCTCCATCAGGATGGTGTTTCTGTTGCCCCCTTCAAGGCACAGAATATGTCGCTGAATTCGGGCGTCACCTTTCAGGGGGGAGAGATGGGACGTGCGCAGTTATTACAGGCGCAGGCCTGTCGTCTCGATGCCGATGTGCGGATGAATCCGGTTCTCCTTAAACCAAGCAGTGCCACTGGTTCCCAGGTGATTGTCTGCGGCACAGTACTGGAGACCATGGATTTTCGTGACTATGCCAATCGACGCGGTGAGATCTTCACTCAGGTGCAGCAATGTTACGATAGTTTGGCTGCTGAACATCAGTTGATGGTTCTTGAAGGGGCCGGGAGTCCGGTCGAGATCAATTTGAAATCGCGCGATATCGTCAATATGAACATGGCTCGTCATGCTGCTGCCAAGGTCTTGCTAGTGGGAGATATTGACCTGGGTGGGGTGTTTGCCTCGTTTGTCGGGACAATGGAGCTACTCACCGAAGCAGAAAGAAAGCAACTGTGTGGATTCGTCATCAACCGGTTTCGTGGTGATCAAGCATTGCTGGGTGACGCTTTAGTGCAAACGACCCTTCATACGGGTAAACCGTTCTTTGGTATTGTCCCTTATCTGCCACAGCTTGGTTTGCCGGAAGAGGACTCGGTTGATTTTAAAGGTGGCCTGCTTGACGGGAAACAAAAAGAGGGAGAGATCCTTGATATCGTACTGATTGATCTGCCCCATATTTCCAATTTTACCGATGTTGATGCTCTGCTGATTGAAAAAGATGTTCAGGTGCGTCGAGTGTGTCATGTTGCCGAGCTGGGACAACCGGACGCGGTTATTCTGCCAGGAACAAAGAATGTGATCACCGATCTTGATTATCTGGTTTCATCAGGACTTGCCGCAGCAGTTTGTCACCTGGCTGATGGAGAAACAGAGATCGTGGGTATTTGTGGTGGTTACCAACTTTTGGGGAAATTAATTGCGGATCCTCACCGGATTGAATCTCTTGGCAGGGAGTGTCAGGGGCTTGGTTTGCTGCCGCTAAAAACAACACTTCAGCATGATAAAACCATGACCCGCTGCCGGGCAACACATCTACCCTCCGGGGAAATGATCAGCGGCTATGAAATCCATCACGGAACCAGTCATGGTGAAAACCTTGTCCCTGTAATCCGGCGTGAAGATGGGATGAATATTGGTTATTGTCGTCCTGGAGTTGAGCATATCTGGGGAACCTATCTGCATGGAGTTTTTGATGCGGATCAGTTTCGGCGCTGGTTTCTGGATCGGTTGAGGCAACGGAAAGGGTGGCAACCAATCGGTAAAGTACAAACCCCTTATGATCTGGAACCGGCCCTTGACCGCTTGGCCGATCATGTCCGGGATGCGCTGGATATGGAGCAGATTTACCAGGTATTGGGGTTTTGATCTCTCTCTCCACTCAGGTTTTATTAGCGTTGTTGCTCGATTTTTTGATTGGTGACCCGCGCTGGTTTCCCCATCCGGTTAAGGGGATCGGCTGGTTGGCAATGATTATTGAGGAGCCGCTGAGATTGCAATTTTCACCTCGTAACGCCGGTATCATTGCGGTTACACTGGTGGTGCTGATAAGTACATTAGTGGCATGGTTTGCGGTCGCGGTCGCGGCGCTGATTCATCCTCTTGCGGGTGATCTTGTCACAATTTTCATCCTCTTTACCTGCTTTGCTATGGAGGATCTACGTCACCATGCTCGGGCTGTTTATTATCCTTTAATGGCAGGTGATTTATCTCTGTCCAGGGAGCGGGTAGCAATGTTGGTGGGGCGGGATACCGCAGATCTGGATGAAGCACAGATTGCTCGTGCAACGGTTGAAAGTGTTGCTGAAAATAGTGTTGATGGGGTAACTGCTCCGTTGTTATTTGCTTTTATTGCCGGAGCACCGGGGGCAATCTTTTACAAGGCGGTGAATACCCTCGATTCAACTTATGGTTATAAAAATGATCGTTATCTGCAATTTGGCTGGGCGGCAGCAAGATTTGATGACCTGATTAATTTTTTCCCGGCACGGATCACTGCTATGTTGGTTCCGTTGGCGGCGTGGTTAGCGAGATTAAATGGTCAGCAGGCGTGGCAGATATTTCTGCGTGATCGTCACAACCATCCCAGCCCTAACGGTGGCCAGACGGAGGCCGCTTTTGCCGGAGCATTGGGGGTACAGCTGGGAGGGGTCAATTATTATGGTGGTAAGCTGTCAAATCGCCCGCTGCTGGGTGATGATGAACAGTTGCTGAAGGCAGATCATATCAAACAGGCAATTTGTCTGATGGTTGTCACTTCGCTGATCATTGTTGTGAGTGTCATTGGGTTGATTTGGGTTTGGTAAAAGTATGATTCTTTTGATTTTGTCTCTGTAATTCAATGTTTCAATGGGGATCTCCTTTCTAAAGGAAGAGGGTGAATATATGGCAAAAAACCTACTGATTTTTACCGGTAATGGCAAAGGGAAATCAACCGCCTCTTTTGGTATGGCAGTACGGGCAGCGGGACACGGGCAGCAGGTTTTGATTTTACAATTTATGAAATCTGACGCATCTACCGGGGAGCTGGTTGGCTTGCGTGATAAATTGAAAATTGATATGCGGCAGATGGGACTTGGTTTTGTCCCCAAGCCTGATCATCCAAAGTACCCCGCTCACAAAGAAGCAGCACAAAAGGCATTTGCTGTAGCCGCCCAGGCAATGCAGAGTGGCGATTATGATCTTTTGATTCTCGATGAAATCTGCGGAACAGTTACGGCGGGCCTCGTCTCCGAACAACAGGTGCTCGATGCTGTTGCAGCCTCCCGTGATGATCTGAATATTGTATTAACGGGTCGAAATGCCACGGTGAAAATGATTGAAATGGCTGATACTGTGACCGAGATGGTGCCCCTCAAGCATGCACTTGAGGCAGGAGTTGCAGCTCGTGAAGGGATAGAATTTTGACCTCTTCAATCATGAATGACCGATCCTGACTCATGTTGCTTTGAATCACTGCTGGAAAAAGAGGGGATTACCGTGCCTCCTTATCTGCATGGGATTGGTGAGAATGATCGGGTTGCTGAGATCTATGTTCAGCACGCTGCAGATATGGTAGAAGATGTTGGGACTGAGCTGAAATAGAGATCTGTCCCCCGGTTTTTTATCAGAACTTACTTTTTTTTGGCACTAGCTTCGATATTTTGGTCTGCGCCTTTTTTGTTATGCTATTGTTATGCTGATGATGATATTTCAGCTGAAAGGGGACAAGAATATGTCACAGATAAAATTCGGGACTTCAGGTTGGCGCGCTATTTTTTGTGAGGATTTTACCCTTGATAATGTTCGGATTGTAGTCCAGGCAATAGCAGATAATCTGCGTGCCGAAGGTTTGGCTGACCGGGGTGTGGTGATTGGTTATGATGCCCGCTTTATGGGGGCCGATTTTTCTCGTGAGACGGCCCGGATATTAGCTGGAGCCGGGATCAAAGGTTATTTTTGTGAGCGGGATACCCCGACGCCGGTTATTTCCCATGAATTGTTACGCCGCAAAGCCGCTGGTGCAATCAATTTTACTGCCAGCCATAATCCCTACAATTATAACGGGATTAAGTTTTCCCCCGCTTCAGGTGGCCCGGCCCTTCCTGAAACGACCAATGACATAGAAAAGCGGGCAAATATAATGCAGGGGGAAATTGTTTTTAAAGAGATCTCCCTGGAAGCCGCCGCAGAGCAGGGGCTGTTTGAGGAGATTGATCCCCGTGCTGCTTATTTTACTACGCTGAAAAAATTGATCGATTTTGAGGCGATTGCGGCCTCAGGGATGACGATTGCTGTGAATCCACTGTTTGGCAGTGGGCGTGGTTATCTTGACCGTATCCTGGAAGAGGCGGAAGTTAAGGTTGTCAAAATCAACGATCATCTTGACCCCTATTTTGGTGGTAAGCCACCAGAGCCGGCTGAAGAATATATTCAGGATTTCATCAGCTTGATCAAGGGCGACAATTCCATCATCCTCGGTTTGGCAACCGACGGTGACGCTGACCGTTTCGGGATTATCGACAGCGACGGAACCTATATTGAACCAAACTACATTCTTGCTCTGTTATTCGATTATATGATTCGCCATAAAGGGTTGCGTGGGGATGCGGCTCGCAGTGTGGCAACCTCCCATTTGATTGATGCGGTTGCCGAATATCATGGGGTTAATGTGCTGGAAACTCCGGTCGGATTTAAATTTATCGGGGAATATATCAGTGAGGACAAGATTCTGATCGGTGGTGAAGAGAGTGCCGGATTAACCATCAAGGGGCATGTGCCGGAGAAGGATGGCATCCTCGCTTGCTTGCTGGTTGCAGAGATGGTGGCGGTCGAGAAGAAATCATTACAGGAACTTTTAGCCGATCTCTACTCGCGGGTGGGTGAAATCCACACGAAGCGGATCAATATTCATCTGTCTCCGCAGCTTGAAGCTGCCCTGCCGGAAAAATTTGCCAATCCACCAGAAACAATCGGTGATCATGAAATTACCAAGGTTATCCAGATAGATGGGAATAAATATCTTCTTGATGATGGCTCCTGGTTATTGTTCCGCAAGTCTGGAACCGAGCCGGTTGTACGACTATACGCTGAAACAAAAAGTTTCGATGCATTGGCAAAGCTGATTGATCTGGGGCGAGAATTTATTCTCGGGTAAGGATTGAACAGAGACCAGAGAAGGAGACAGCTTCTCCTCACTTTTTTTGTGATGATTTTATCTCCTTTTCTGGTCGATTATTCCTTGGTCAGATTCTTTGCCAGATCCCGACTGAAGTTGTTGATTCCACTGTTCAAGCTGGCGACCAAATCCTGGTAGGTCTCACCAACCGGTTGTCTATCGCTAAAATGTCCCTGACGAATTTCTCCTGTCCCCACATCCAGCGTCCAACCTATCTTAATGTCTGTATGATTTCCAAGCTTTCCGGAAAACTTGTTAACCGTGACTTTTATTTTTATTGTGTCGGTTGTGGAATCTTCCCATGGACTGATACTGATGTTTGCACCGGGCAATAAAATTCTCAGATTCTCACGCAGTGTTTGTGGGATATTCTCTTGCAGCGGTTCTGCCCAACGGTCAAGATCAGAATATTCAATGGTATTGTCATTATTTCGTGCAATAACCTGTGGACGATCAAGGTAGGTCGGAAAACCAGAGAGTTGAATATCAATAGTTAAAGTTTTAGCTGAATATACTTCTGTTCCTTCAGGTAGGCTTTCAAGCAGGTAGTCGCGGGTTGGTTGAGGGTCCCCAAGCAACTGGATACAGGAGCTGCAGAGCAAGAGCAGAAAGATTAAAAAATAACGCATTATTTAGCTTCTCCATTTCTTCTGCCCCGTAAAAGTATCTGTGGGTCACGTTCAATTTCGGTTGACAGGTATCGTACCGCACGGGCAGTTTGATTGATTTCCTCAAGAGTTAAGCTGAGTTGCTTCAGGATTCTGGAGTCCTCGGCAGAGAGCCCCTTAATTTGTTCCATCACGACTTCAGTTTTAGCTGCGACAGTGTTGAGGGACTGGGTCGTCCGGAGAAATTGTTCAGAAAGTGGGTCAATTTTAGTGTCGATATGGTCAATGGTCAATTGTGCCGATCGTAGGGCTGATTGGCTGACTTCCAGTGTTTCAGTCAGGGTTTCTAAAACAGTTGGTAACTGTTCGTCCATATTTTTGATAAAATTGTTCAACTGGTCAGTTGTATTATTGAAATTTGCTAGAGAATCTTCGAGATCTGATGAACTGACCAGCTTATTAAGACCCCTAATGATGTTGACCAGATCGTTGGATATTTCTTTGAGGGGGAGCTCTTCAAAAGTTTGTGACAGTTCTTCAAGACTGGATTTGATGGCTGGTAATTCCGGGTAGTCACTGTTTTCCCCAGTGAGAATGATCGGGGTGCCAGGGAACATGTCCAAGTTGACATATAAACGGCCGGTAACCAGGCTGTCCAGGTGCAATTGTGCTCGCAAACCATTATCGACCAGCGGTGATATGGAGTTGCCACCGCTGACAGTTGCTTTGATCTCATCAAAAATGCTCTGATTCGCTTCGCCGACACTAAATTTGGACGCTTCAATTTCAATAATGACGGGAATATAAAATTTGAACTTGTTGGGTTGAACCCTGACGTTGATTTGTTTAACTTGACCTATTTTAACCCCGCGAAATCTCACTGGAGAACCAATCGTGAGGCCATTGACTGAGCTGTCAAAATAGATCACATAGCTTCTGGTTTCTGCGAGAAATCCCCCTGGTCCAAAAAATAGCAATCCGGCAACACTTAGAATGATAGCACCAACAACAAAGCCACCAATCGCTCTCGGGTCAATTCTTTTACGTCTCTGCATAGAAGCCTCTGGTATCCTTTATGTGGATTTATCAGTTTGAGCGGCTTAAAAAGCTTAATACTCGTGGATCATCTGAATGTTTCAATAATTCTTTTGGCGAACCTGTGGCAATAATGGTTTTCTCATTGGGATCCAGAAAAATAGAATTGTCACCAACAGTAAAAATACTTTCCAATTCATGACTGACAATGACAATTGTAGAGTCAAGACTATCACGTAATTCCAGGATCAGATCATCAAGTAATCGTGAACTGACTGGATCAAGTCCGGCAGATGGCTCATCAAAAAAGAGTATTTTAGGATCTAGAGCCAGCGCTCTGGCAAATCCGGCCCGCTTTCGCATCCCTCCGCTGATTTCTGACGGGTAATAGTCTTCAAACCCACCTAGACCGACTAATGATAATTTATATGCGATCACTTCTTTAATCTGTTTGTGAGTGAGATTTGAATATTCGGTTAAGGGGAGGGCAATATTTTCTCCCAAAGTCATTGAACTCCAGAGGGCACCGCCCTGATAGAGCACTCCATTGTGACTGATAAGCTGATTGCGTTCCTCGGTTGATGATTGCCACAGGTTAACTCCAGTAATAAAAACATCTCCAGATTTGGGTTGCATCAAACCGATCAAGTGGCGTAACAGGGTGCTTTTTCCGCAACCACTCCCTCCCATGATGATAAAGATCTCGCCTCTTTTTACGGAAAAGTTCAAATTTTCCTGAATGATTGTTTCATCATAAGCCATCGTCAGCTTACGAACTTCCAGGTGGGGAATTTGTTGCATCATCAGACCCCTATTAACTGGCAGATTACAGTGATAACCGCATCAGCAACGATGATCAGTACAATTGATGTAACAACAGCGCTAGTTGTGGCAAAGCCAACGGATGATGCACTGCGGCCACATTGTAAACCACGAAAACAACCCGCAGTCGCAACCAGAATACCAAAGATGCCAGCTTTTACAATCCCGACAATAAAATGTATGAGGGGTACAAAGTCTTGGATTTGTTGAAAATATTGGTAAAAAGAGATGTCCAGAGTGGTTGC
>JAGLDI010000075.1 GCA_023145655.1 Desulfuromusa sp.
GCCGCATGCGGAATACGCCGATTATTACGTTCATTAATAAGATGGATCGGGATGGTCTTGAGCCGCTTGATATTTTGGCCGATATCGAGGATAAGTTGCAGGTCGAATGTGCCCCTCTCTCCTGGCCGATCGGCATGGGAAGCTCGTTTAAAGGGGTTTATGATCTCTATCGTAAACAGTTGCACATCTTTAAACCGGGTCATGATAGTCACCAGGATGAGGGGATTGTGGTTGACGATCTCGCATCGCCAAAACTTGACGAACTTTTAGGGGAGCAGGCTGAGACTCTGCGCGAAGATGTTGAATTGATGGAGGGGGCGGCTAATCCTTTTGAACTTGATGAATATCTCAAGGCGAGCCAGACCCCGGTTTTTTTCGGCAGTGCGATCAATAATTTCGGCGTGCGCGAGATGCTCGATGCTTTTGTTGATCTGGCCCCGGCGCCCGGCCCCCGGGCCGCCTTGAGTCGGATAGTTAGACCCGAAGAGACCGCTTTTTCCGGATTTACGTTTAAAATCCAGGCCAATATGGATCCCGCCCATCGGGATCGAATTGCTTTTTTGCGGATTTGCTCGGGGAAGTTTACCCGGGGGATGAAGGTTAAGCATCACCGGATCGGTAAAGAGATCTCCCTGTCCAATGCGACGATCTTCATGGCTCAGGACCGGGCTCATGTTGAGGAGGCCTACGCGGGAGATATTATCGGACTGCACAACCATGGGACAATTAAAATTGGTGATACCTTTACCAGCCGAGAACCGCTCAAATTTACTGGTATTCCCAGCTTTGCTCCGGAACATTTCCGTCGGGTTCGATTGAAAGACCCCTTAAAGTCAAAGCAACTGCAAAAAGGGTTGATCCAATTAGCCGAAGAGGGGGCGGTTCAGGTTTTTAAACCGGCCACCGGAGCTGAATTTATTCTCGGAGCAGTTGGGGTGTTGCAGTTTGATGTCACTATGGAGCGGTTGAAGGCAGAATACAATGTCAGTGCGGTTTATGAGGCGGTTGATTATACCACGGCCCGTTGGGTTGAATGTGCTGACCGGAAATTATTTGAAGAGTTTCAGAAGAGGGAGCAGGGTCGATTGGCATACGATGCCGAAGGTCACCTGACCTACCTGGCCGCCAGCGAGTGGCGGTTGGGGCACACCATGGAGGAGTGGCAGGGAGTGGAGTTTCTAAAGTCTCGAGAACACAGCTAGGCAAGGGCAGATTTTCAGTCAGCTCATGAAAAGTCTGACAGATATATTGCTTCAGATAAAAAGACTGTTCCTTTTTGAACGGTCTTTTTATTTTATATCCCTTGCAGACCATCCCCTGATTTTGGAATAATAGAAAATATTTTTGCTGTGTACCGAAAGGAAAATAAGGATGAGTCGTTTGGCAAAGACTTCGGTCAAAGAATTGTTGCAATCACAATCGGTCAAAGAAGAGGTTTGTGTTAAGGGGTGGGTCCGTTCGATCCGGCGGGGCAAAGGGGTTGCGTTTATTACTTTAAACGATGGCAGTTGCTTTGCTTCAGTGCAGATTGTTCTGAGTCCAGAGCTGGATAATTATGAGGCAGCCTCCAAGGTTGGTACCGGAGCCTCTCTGGTTGTTACCGGAGCGTTAGTTGCATCACCGGCAGCAGGTCAAGCTTGGGAAGTGCAGGCACAGTCGATTGAAATTGTCGGCGCTGCGGACGACAACTACCCCTTACAGAAAAAACGACACAGCCTTGAATATCTCCGTTCTATTGCCCATTTGCGCCCACGCTCCAATACTTTTGGTGCGGTGTTTCGGATGCGCAGTGCCCTTGCTTTTGCAACCCACCAATTTTTTCAGCAGCGCGGTTTTCTCTATGTACAGACGCCAATTATCACTGCCAACGATTGCGAAGGGGCAGGGGAGGTGTTTCGGGTGACCACTCTTGATTCGTTGAATCCCCCGCAGCAGGGTGGCAAGGTTAACTGGGGGCAGGATTTCTTTGGCGAGCGCACCGGCCTGACGGTCAGTGGTCAATTACAGGGAGAACTTTTTGCCACCGCATTTTCAGATATCTATACGTTTGGTCCAACTTTTCGGGCGGAAAATTCCAATACCAGCCGTCATGCTGCTGAGTTCTGGATGATTGAACCCGAAATCGCTTTTGCCGATTTGCGCGATAACTGTCAACTGGGGGAGGATTTCCTCCGCTATATGGTTGTCTACGCCTTGGAAAACTGCCAGGAGGATCTTGATTTTTTCAATCAGCGGATCGAAAAAGGTTTGCTTGATAAACTGGAATCCCTGGCAAAGGCAGAGTTCCGTACCATCAGCTACACTGAAGCGGTTGAGCAACTACAGAAATCGGGCCAATCATTTGAATTTCCGGTTGAGTGGGGACATGATCTGCAATCGGAACATGAACGTTATCTGACCGAAAAAATCTTTGCCGGACCAGTTTTTGTGATCGACTACCCGAAACAGATCAAGGCTTTTTATATGCGTATGAATGACGATGAAAAGACCGTCGCTGCGATGGATTTGCTGGTGCCCCGGGTTGGCGAAATTATCGGTGGCAGCCAACGTGAGGAGCGCTATGATGTGCTGCAAACGCGGATGGCAGCTCAGGGAATTACTGATGATGAGATGGATTGGTATCTTGATATCAGACGCTGGGGCAGTTGTCCGCATGCCGGGTTTGGTCTTGGTTTTGAGCGTTTATTGATGTACCTGACCGGAATGGAAAATATCCGCGATGTTATCCCTTTTCCACGGACTCCGGGACATGCAAAGTTTTGATATTAAATCCCCCTCAAGCCCCCTTTTTAAAAGGGGGAGGTTTAATCACTCCCCTCTTTGTCAAAGAGGGGAGTGATGTTAATCGGGAAAACTGATTTGAAAAACTTGTTTCGATATATTTTTCTCGCCATTTTTCTGCTTTTCTGTAGTAATATTACTGCTGTAGCCGAAGAGCCAGTCAGTCCAGATCTGCCGGTACGGATCGGTGGAGATTATAATTATCCCCCCTATGAATATCTCGATCCTGACGGGTTGCCGACCGGCTATAATATTGAGTTGAGTCAGGCTATTTCTCGGGTTATGGGGATGGAGATCAATATCCAACTTGGTTCCTGGGGAGAAATGCGTCAGGCTCTTGAGCGTGGTGATGTCGATATCTTGATGGGGATGGCACATACCAAAGAGCGTGAGTCCGAGGTTGATTTCTCTATTCCCCATGCCAAAGTCCATCAATCGATCTGGATTCGTGATGAAAACGAAACGATCCGCACCGTACATGATCTGACCGGCCAAGAGGTTATCGTCATGAAGGGGAGCGTAATGCACGATTTTATGCTCGAGAATGAGGTCGCTGCGGATTTGTTCATGGTGCAGACTTTGGCTGATGCTCTGAGTTTGCTGGCTTCGGGACAGCACGATTGTGCCCTGGTTGCAAAACTTCCCGGCGAATATCTGCTGAGCAATCCGAACCTTGATCATATCCATCCAATTGCCCGCCCATTGGTTGCACAGGATTATGGATTTGCGGTTAAAAAGGGAGATCTGGAACTGCTTGCCCGGTTTAACGAAGGGCTTGCTCTGTTAAAAAAGTCTGGGGAATATCGCCAGATTCGCGAGAAGTGGCTTGGGGTTCTCCAGCCAGAACCGATCTCCTTGCAGCATATTATCCGTTATGGTGCCCTGGTGATTGGTCCGTTACTTCTGGTTCTGATCGCCTTTGCTTTGTGGTCACGGACTTTGCGTCGCCAGGTGGCATTGCGAACCGAGGAGTTAGAGCGTGAGGTTTCGGAGCGGATGCGTTCTGCAGAGGAATTGCAAATTCGACAAAAGCAGCTTTTGCATGCCGATAAGATGACCTCTCTCGGGGTTCTGGTTTCCGGTGTGGCGCATGAAATTAATAATCCAAACGGACTGATTCAACTCAGTCTGCCACAGTTGAGTAAGGCTTACCAAAATATAGAGCCGATTCTGGATGCCCACTATCAGAAACAGGGGGATTTTAAACTCGGTTGGTTTGATTACTCGCGGATGCGTCAAGAAATTCCAAAAATGTTGCAGGAAATGTTGGAAAGCTCGAATCGCATTAAGCGGATTGTTGAAGATCTGAAAGATTTTGCCCGGCGCAATGATTCCGGTCTGGATGATATGGCAGATTTGAATGAAGTCATCCGTTCAGCATTGCGCTTGGTCGATAATACTCTGCACAAATCAACCCGTCACTTCCGGGTTGATTATTCTCCTGATTTGCCAAGGTTCCGTGGAAATGGTCACCGCATTGAGCAGGTTGTGGTTAATCTGATTCTGAACGCTTGTCAGGCGTTGACTTCGATGGAGCAGGCAATTGAACTAAGGACTTTCGCACTGCCGGATGAAGGGATGGTTGCTCTGGAAATACGTGATCAGGGGTGTGGCTTGGATGAGGAAACTTTACAACGAATCACCGATCCATTTTTTACCACCAAGCGGAAAATCGGTGGAACCGGTCTTGGACTTTCAGTTTCTGATGGAATAGTCAAAGATCACCGTGGCCGGTTGGAGTTTTCTGGCAAGGTTGATCAGGGAATGACCGTTCAGTTACTGTTGCCAATCTACAAGGAGGAGGAACAGGAATAATGGAGAAGAAATTATACCCTCCCTTTGGAGTGTTGCTGGTTGATGACGAACTTCCCTGGTTGCGAAGTTTGAGCTTAACCCTTGAGGGGCCAGGTGGAATCACCAACCTGTTGCAATGTCAGGACAGCCGGAAGGTGATGGAGCTTCTGGGCCAGAACGATATTGGTTTAGTTCTGCTTGATCTGACCATGCCCCATCACTCCGGTGAAGAGTTGTTGGAGCAGATTGTCGCTGAATATCCACAGGTCAGGGTTATTGTCCTCAGCGGGATGAATCAATTGGAAACAGCGGTCAACTGTATGCGTGCGGGGGCTTTTGACTATTTTGTCAAAACTGTCGAAGAGGAGCGCCTGGTCGATGGGGTACAGCGCGCCATTCGGATGGTTGAACTGGAATATGAAAATCGTGCGATCCGGACCCGTTTTTTTCATGATCAGCTTGATGTTCCTGAGGCGTTTGCATCTATTATTACCAATAGTCCAGCAATGCGTGCCAGATTCCAATACTTGGAGGCGGTTGCCCCCAGTCGTCAGCCAATTCTGATTACCGGTGAGAGTGGTGTCGGCAAAGAGCTGGTTGCAGAGTCGATTCATACCCTGAGTTGCAACAGCGGAGCTCTGGTCACGGTCAATGTTGCCGGGCTGGATGATAATATTTTTGCTGATACGTTGTTCGGGCATGTCCGCGGCGCTTTTACCGGCGCAGAAAATGTTCGGAAAGGGATGATTGAGAAGGCGGCAGAGGGGACCCTGTTTCTTGATGAAATCGGCGATTTAAGTTCCGTCTCTCAGGTCAAGTTGTTACGTTTGCTGCAGAACGGCGAATATTATCCCCTGGGAAGTGATCAGCCAAAGCAGATGAGCGCCCGGATCGTTGTTGCGACTCATGCTGACCTGGATGTCAAAATGGCGGCAGGAGAGTTTCGCCGTGATCTCTACTATCGACTCTATTCTCATCACGTCAACCTGCCACCCCTGAGGGAGCGTAAAGAAGATCTGCCGTTGTTG
>JAGLDI010000076.1 GCA_023145655.1 Desulfuromusa sp.
ACGTCTTTGGTCATGATGTCTTTCGCACTTAAAGATGAGGCATTGCGTCCTTCATGATAGATGCTGCCAGACATCTCTCTGAGGCAATCCAGCTCCGATATCATTCCCAAAAGTTTATTTGCTTTATCGACAACAATAACCCCTGAAACTTTATGTTTCAAAGTAAGTTTTACAATTTCAGCAATACTGGTGTCAGGCTTAACCATCACAGGTTTTGGATTCATGAAATCTTTAATTCGAAATGATTCTTCCATCTGCTCCTCCATTTAGGGTGAATATACTTCACCAGTATAATATTTACCGCTCCGGTTGGTCAATTTGTAAATACCAAGTATTTCTGTTGTGAGTTGTTTCTCATCATATGTGTCGACAACCTTTACACATCAGGTGCCCGCTGCAAATCCTAAAATGTAATCACCTGATACCCTTCCTTGATGAAATTTGAAATATAATCACCAACAAAAATAATATTGGCTCCTTTTTCTTCAAGCTGCTGGGTGATCTCCATATCATCGGCGACGAACTTGCAGTAGGCGGTATTGTTGTTCTGCAGCAATTCAAAGGTCTTGGGGTGCTCCAGCATCAGCCGTTCACTTTCACCGAAAACGACGAATTGCACATCATCAACCCAACCATATTTTCTGGCGTTGGTTCCATAAAGAATCCCAGGCTGTAATTTTTCAAGATCTCCCGAAGCGAGCCAGATCAGAACTTTTGCCATAATATTCTCCTGTTGTTATTTCTATTATTGGTCAATCAGCTATACGAATGTGACCAGTTTTCCCCACTGCTCCGGGGTGGTCAGGATCTTTTTGACCCGGTTTTGCCACTCTGCAGCAAAAAATACTTTTTCATCCGCTTCCAGAGTTCCCTGTCCAATCTTCTGCATCAATGGTCCGATTTGGGGATGGAAGGGGACAGATGAGGGATCATAGTTCATGGTGACAGTTTGGCCGTTATCGAGGCGGGTCAAGCGAACCTCGCCGTTGATATCACAACCAAAAAAGAGTCGATTATTGCGGCCATAGTTTGCCCCCAGCCCCTTGAATCCCCCTTCATTGGCCGCCCCGGTAATCAGACTGATACATTGAGCAATGACCCCCTCAACCCCTTCATCAAGGGCTCCAGACATCTCGATTTTAATCTCTCCCCGCACTGGAGTGGCGTCCCCGTAGAGCTTTTTGAGCCCCCGATCACACATAATCCAGGCCCCGGCAACGGTCGGGCAGGAGTGCCCGGCCAGTTTCACCAGGTCGAGATAATGATAGGTGAAAATACCATCGCTAACGGCACCCAGTTGTTGTGCCAGCGGGTCTTCCATCTGGATCGGGGCGATGGAGTCAAAGAAGTCAGGATAATTCATCAAGCGTCCTTATTGAATTGAGTGATGTTTATGGAGAGAGAGTTCAGTGTTTATGCTCTTCCAGGTTGTTTTTGATCAAGGTGAGAAAAATTGCCGCCGAGAGCCCCGCTGAACCGAAGATCATACACATTACCATGATCTGATATCTGGCAGCAATCAGCGGTGAAACTCCGGAGAGAATCTGTCCGGTCATCATGCCGGGAAGGGAAACCAGACCGACTGCCAGCAGTGAGTTGGTGATCGGGATAAGAGAGGCTTTCAGGGCGATACTGCGGGCTTTTTGATACGGAACAGCTCTGCCCATTTCTGCTTCAATTCTTTCCCCTGCCAAGCTGATACTGTTCATGGAGTTGGCAAAAATCATTCCCGCTAGGGGGATAGTGTAGCTTGGCAGATACCAGGGAGTTAAGTTGAGAACCGCCTGGGACATCAGGATCAGAATAAATCCTCCACCCAGAAAAATAGCGAAGAATGATTTTCCATAAAGGATTTTACGCGGGATCGATAGGGTTCTCAGGGCAATCCAGCTGGCAGAAAAAAGCATCACAGTGAGGACGGCGACAACCAGCAGAGCACTTTCAGTTTTGAAAATATAGGTGAGAAAATAACCGATAAGCAGTAACTGGATCAGCATCCGGCAGACCGCGTAGATTGAACTTTTGTAGCCCAGCTGCCATTTTCCGATAATGACAATAACGACAATGACCGGGATAAAGGCAATTGCCAGATTGAGAAGCGGTATGGTCTGGATTGAACTACTCATACATATCCAAATATTATGTCAATAATTCAAAACCCGACTCAATATCTTTGATCAGGTCAATGGGTTCTTCGAGTCCAATATTCAGTCGGACAACAGTTCTCCCTGCATACTTAGACTCCTGGGATCGATTGTATTTCCCTGCAGTAATCAGACTTTTAAAGCCTCCCCAACTATAACCAATACCAAATAATTGTAATGAATTGACAAACTCGGCCAATTTTTCCTGTTCATATTCCTGTTTAAAGACAAAGGAAAAAATACCTGATGAGCCGGTAAAGTCTCTTTTCCAGATTTGATGTTCCGGGTGACTCGGCAGTGCCGGATGAAGTACTTGGTCAATGATGGGTAAAGATTCGAGCCAGCGGGCAATTTCAAGAGCCGATTGTTCGTGTTGCCTTAATCTGAGCGGCAGAGTTCTCAAACCGCGTAGAGCCGTGTAACAATCTTCCTCTGGAGTATAAAATTCCAGAATCTGGTAGAATTGTTCCAGTTTCTCTGCATATTTCTCGTTGGCAGTGGCGGTTCCCATCAACA
>JAGLDI010000077.1 GCA_023145655.1 Desulfuromusa sp.
AGATATATTTTGTCACCGATTGAATTGAAATATCGACACCTAGTGCGAACGCATCCAGATACAGCGGAGTTGCCCAGGTATTATCAAGGACAGTCACAATTCCCCGTTTTTTTGCAAGGGCAGTGATCGCCGGAATATCCTGAATTTCGAAAGTATTGGAACCGGGGGATTCCAGGAAGACCAGCTTGGTGTTGTCCTGAATATAGGATTCAATCTCTTTGCCAGCTGCTGGGGGGATAAATGTTGTCTGAATATTATATTTTGTCAGAATTTCAGTGCAAAAGCGGGCGGTTGGACCATAGGCGTTATCGCAGAGGAGAATATGATCTCCACTGCTGGTAAATGCCAACAATACATTGATGATCGCACTGATTCCGGATGGAAACGCACGGGTTAAAGTCCCCCCTTCAAGCTCCCTTATGGCCTCTTCAAACGCCCTTTGAGTTGGTAATCGATCTGTGCCATAGGTGATGCCGTTATATTCCCCTGCATTGGCCCTGCTCAGGTCTTCAAAATTATCAAACAAGACCGTTGAACCCCGATAAACTGGAGGATTAATTGTTTTCAGCTGCTTCACTTCCTCATCTTGGGAGAAAGAATTAACGTTGACCAGACGGGTTGTTTGTTTCATTTTGTTCTCCAGACCAAGGCTTTCAGGATAAGTAAAAGAGAGATCAAATAGATTAAAAAAATTATCCAACAGCCGGTAGGTGATTCCCCATAGCGGGCGTTCACTCCACTCACCAAGTCTGATCCCCGGATGTTTGCGATCTTCACCGCGATAGAAAAATGTAAGTTTCTGATTACGTTGCGGATCCAGGAGGATGTTGATCGGCACCCAGAACAGATCAACAACTTCACCGTTGAGTTTAAATCGTGTATCCATATCAACCTGATAGATAAAACAGGAAATATGAACTGACAGGTAGGCCCCGGCAAGGTCATCACTTTGCCCAAGATAGTTTTCTTCGTTCAGGCAAAAGCCAATTTCTTCCCAGGTTTCCCGCTCTGCAGCAACACGTGGGTTGGGATCAGAATCTTCAATCCGTCCCCCTGGAAAGCCTAAATCTCCAGACCACGGGTCATTCTCTTGCTCTGCCCGGCGGATCAACAACACCTCGGTCTCTTTGCCATTGTCTCGCAGCAGCATAGTGACAGCAGCGTGTCGCTCAAACTCTTGTTCCAGCATGGGTGGTTGGTAGTCAGCCAGACGGTTTTTTATTTGTTTGATATTAAGCATCAGTCTGGTTATTCCTAACATCTCAATTTGACAACATTGATATTTGTCAAATTAGCTACAATGGCTAAGCGCGGGAAACAAAGCGACATTCCCGCGTGTCGACTTTAATCTTTTCTCCCTCAACCAGATAACCGGGGACCTGAATGGAGATGCCGGTTTCCAGAATGGCTTCTTTGGTCTGCGCCGTGGCGGTTGCATTTTTGATCGCTGGAGCGGTTTCTGTCACCGTTAATTCAACTACCTGTGGAACTTCCAGGGTAACGACCTGGTCGTTGAAAACACCGAGGGTGACGTCGCCACCTTCGAGCAGGTAGCCTTTAATATCTTGATAAAGTTCACCGCTGATTTCGTATTGTTCGTAGTTTTCCTGATCCATGAATACCCCTTGATCGCCAGAGGCGTAGAGAAATTGCCCTTTACGACGAGCAAAGTCGGCTTCATCCATTCGGTCTCCAGATTTGAAGGCATTGTTAAGAACCTGTCCGGTCAGCAGATTGCGATATTTGGTTTTGACCAGGGTATTACCTCCACGTGCCGTCGGCGATTGAAAACTGACATCGATAACAATACAGGGAGCGGAGTCAAGTTGAAACACAATCCCACGGCGCAGGTCATTGGCATTAATCATTTATAAGCTCCTCAAGTATTAATTTTGTTAAAGTTAAGCAGATATTTTTTGGTTTTTTTGTCATTTTAGTAGTTTTTTAATGGCTGCCATTTTTTCTAAAGTAGCGTAGCGACCTTTATTGATAATCTCTTCCGCATCGCTGAAATCTGCCCAATGATTGAGACCGGTGGGTGGGCAGATAACCAGGTCGGCTTGTTTTAATTGCAGTTGCGAGAGGAGGTATCTGGTTGCCTCATCTGCTCTGAAAACAACGTCCAAACCACTGTCAAGGGGCTCCATCTCACTCAAATGGCAAGCAACATCGACCGCAATAATAATGTCGGCACCCATCTCCTTTGCCGGACCGACCGGGATTGCGCCAATCCAACCGCCATCGACCAACTCCATCCCGTTATATTTAACCGGTGGCAGAATCCCCGGTAGGGCACTGGTGGCGGCAACTGCTTTAATCAGCGATCCCTCTTTGAGAACAATCTCCCTGCCACTGATCAAGTCGAGGGCAACGGTCGCAACTGGAATCCGGGTCTCTTCAAGATTAATATCGGGGAGCAGAAGCTTTAAGCTGTCGTCTCTGGTTTGTGGAGAAACAAATGAAAGTTTAGACATCGCCAGAGTGAAGAAGATTTTTTTTCGCGCAAGGTATGAAAAACGGTAGAAAAGACCTTCTCCCTCAATATTTTCTTTGTGCTCTACAACCAGATCAAGACGGGATTTTTTAAAAATATCACTCTGCAGGTACTCAAGCATCTGCTCTTTTAAACGTGCTATATCGGGGTTGGCCGCATACATGGTCCCAATAATCGCCCCCATACTGGTCCCGGCAATCAGATCAACCGGGATTTCAGATTCTTCAAAGGCCTGCAGAACACCAATATGGGCGAGACCACGTGCTGCTCCACCACCCAGGGCGAGGGCAATCTTTTTTTTACCAAACCAACGGCCCATTTATCTATCCATCCGTACTTCGTCTATTAAGCTGACCTCTTTGCGATAGGCCGTCCCTTGAAACTGGGCAATCAATTGCTGTCCATCCGTAATATCAACCTGATAATTTCCCAATTGCCGGTTTTTGGAAAGCTCTTTTGCTTCGGCATAAAGGGTTCCACTATAAGCTGATTTAATAAATACCGTCGAAGTATTGATAGCTAAAGCCAGTTGTCCCCAACTGTTAGCTGCCGCGGCAAAGGTGAAGTCTGCCAGGGTGAAAATTGCCCCCCCATGGACGGTTTTTGCACCATTCAAATGGATCGGTTGAATTTCCATTCTGGCTTTGGCCCAACCGGGTTTTACCTCCAACAGGTCGATCCCGCAGTGGCGGGCAAAATGGTCATTTTCTGCAAAGAACTCCAGAATTTTTTGCATCGTCGCTTTTAACCCCAAAAGTTATCAAGTTTCTTTTTTAATAATGGTCGAGGATTGTGTAAATCTTCCGGTGAATCAGCTTTTGCTCCACATTTTCCACACACAACGGTTGGGGCTGTCGAACGTCTGTCGATCTCTTCCATAAGCCCTTTGGCACGTAGTTCGCAGAACTTCAGTTGATCAATGTCTTCGGTCATCTGGTTTCCCTTTATTCCTAGGAGCCTGTCTGGTTTTGCAGTCGCTGCTTGTAACGTCCGATAGGGTCCTCGCGTGAGCATAATTGAATGATACTCGCAGTCAAGGAAAAATATCAAATGGAGCCTTTATCCGTTGCCGGATAAACGATTGATAGAGAGTGATTTGATCTAACTTCAGAGGGGTGCTCGATGGAGTGATAACTCTCATCTGATTATTAACCAGAGGGAGGGGTTTTCTTGATAGCCGCTGGCAATGGGGGGAGCATCTTCGACAGACTGCCTCCCCCATTAAATAAGGATAGAAGTTAACCGTGTTGAAAATTGACTTCGACATCCTGACGATGTGCTGGATCTATGGTCCATAGGGTCCGCTTATCAAAGTTGAATCCTTTGGCAATGATGACATCAGGAAACTGCTCAAGTCGGGTATTGTAGATGGTGACCGAAGCATTATATAGCTCTCGCCGGTCAGCGATCTGATCTTCAATTTCACTGATACGGTTGCTGAGTTGCCGAAAACCACTGTCGGCTTTCAGGTCAGGGTAACGCTCCACCACCATAAATAATGATTTCAATGTGTCGGTCAGCATGCTCTGTGCCTGAAGTTTTTGTTCATCACCTCTGGCAGAATTAACCATTGAACGGGCTTTTACAACAGCTTCCAGAGTTTTCTGTTCATGCTGCATATACCCTTCACAAACCTTGATCAGCTTTGGTAGCTCATCATAGCGCTGCTTGAGGAGGACATCGATATTACTCCAATTTTTTTCGATATTATTTTTTAATGCGACTAAGCCATTATAGATAATAACGATATAGATAATAAGTGCGAGGAATATGGCTACAAAAATTCCCAGTGTGATAAAACCGCCCATAGTTTGTCTCCTTGTTATTGGTTATAAATAGTTTAACAGCAGATAGATTGCTCCACCTGTCACCATTGTTGCAGCTAGAAACAGGGGAATGCTGTAGTACAAAAAACGTGACGTCAGACTGTCTTCTGAATGGGTTTCAGTGATGATCAGTGGTCGTCCTTTTTTCTTGCCGATAACAATATGCTCTTCCTGTTTTTTTCTCTGCTGCAGATTTTTTAGCGAGTCCCGCATAACTTTTTCTTCAACTGCAGCACGGGCCGCGTCCCATTCGTCTACATCGATTTCTCCATCCCCATCACGATCAAATTGTTGCAGATCCCGGTGGTTTTGTTTCAGCTCGCGCAAGGCGGTAATTTTCTGCTCCGTCAAGGTGGCCCCTTCGACACGCTTGACTGAAGCATAGCCAAGAATATAGAGGAGGGTCCCATCAACAACAACTTCCTCGACCCATTTTTCGTCACTGTCATGACTTAGCCGTATCAATCCAACTTGACCGGGGATCCCTTCCTGTTTCGATCCGGCACTGACTCGGCACTCTGCGGGATTAATCTCAACTCGGCCAGTATCATCTTCAAGCAGGAACGGAACGTTGTCGCTACTGCTGACACTACTGACTTGCCACTGATTTTTCATATTCCGTCGGTATTTGGTGAGCCGGTAAAAAACACAAGGGACGTTTGACATGGGTGAAATCAGGGCAAATTTACGGATTGCCTGACCTTTGATCTCAACCATGCCCATCGCAACCGATCTAACCTTGCTGGTCGGGGTATTTTCTATCTGTCGTTTCATCCGCAGAAAATAGAAAGCATACCAGAACAGTAGAATTGCCAGGAGCAAGGGGATTGCACCGGTCGCAAAAGAGACGTAGGCAAATTGGTTCAACTGTTCATTATCTGTATCGATGAGGAAAATGAAAGTTACCGCTATGGCTGCCCCTGCTCCACCATACCAGAAACTGGGTTTAGACCAGCCTGTTTCTGATCTGGCAGGTGGGGGTGGGGGGAGTCCCGGATCAGCAGTGTCTGGAGCCAGGTTTTCCGGCTGTTTTTCAGAGGCAGAGGCACTATCAATCTCTGCGTTGATCTCTTTGGCGACAGGCAGAATTTCATCCAGTTGCCCTTCGGCAGCAAGGGCCGGATTCTGCATCAATATTGCTGCGGTAACTGCTCCATTCAGATTATCCTCTTTATTCTGCTGAGGTGGCATGACCGGGCCTGCTTTTATCAAATCCGCCATCAGCCAGCCGTAACGAGCCAGACTGAGCAGGTTTTGCCGTTGGGTTTCAAGATTCTCCAGATCCTCCCGTTGAAGAATACACCCGGGCAGGTTAATCAGACCAAAATCGGTTTGCAGGTGGAATTCTCCAGAGTATTCTTCCGCTAATTTGAGAATCTGTTCGAGATTGTGCTTGCTGCTGAGAGTGGCCCGTTCTCCCAACCCTTTTGGATCAAATTTGCCGGGGAAAATACGTACCGCATCTTTAACCTGCATCTTTTCATCAAAGAGATAGAGGTCAAGAACCGGCTTGCCCTGCAGGATAATATTGTGAATTTTATTCTCACCCAGATGGCGGATATCATCCCGGCCACGATAAGCGTGACTGGAGAGGAGTTGAGTTACACTTTTATCGGCCAGTTCCCCGGTGGTTTCGGCAAAAACAGCGAGGATGGTTGCCCCTTTTGGAATAACTACCTGTTTTTTCTGGCAACCAAAAGTGATTTGCTCTGAACTGATCTGCAGGTTACGCACTTTAAGGGGGACGAATCCCGATTTGGAAGGTTCTACCAGCCAGTGGGTGAAATTTGTCCTTTGTAGAAAAGCTGATATTTTTTCCAGGGTTTCACGTTTTCCCCTGGTCAACAGAGATAGCCCCCGGCCGGTCAGGCGCTGGCGGCACTGGTAGATATCAAGCTGAAACCGCTGCGCCAGCTCTTTGAGAATTTCCGGCAGGTTCTCCGGTGGTTTCTGTTGTTGTTCAACAATCAGGTAGCTCACTTGAGACCTTTTATCCCTCTTTTGTTGAATTAATATATCTTATTAATTTATATAATTTAATAATGAATAGCAAGAACTAAAAGTGCACAGATGAAGAAGCCCCCAATCGTGGAGACTGTCGGGTTTTACAAAAATCGACTATGAAATCGTCTGACCGGTGCATATTCCCATATATTTTCGACAAATAGCGGTGCTATTCAATCTCAAATCTAAGAAATCTGCCCTCGAACAGCCAATTTCTCGCTACGATCTGCAAAGACCGACAGTCTCCTAGTAAACAGGTTGGGAGAAAATTGTGTGATGGGAGGATTTAAGATATTTTTACGAAATTTCTGCAGAACTCGATTCCGCAGTATCAGCGCAATATTTAAGCTGTACTCCCTTTAGGAAATTACGGAAGATTTGATCATTACAGTCACGGTAGTGCTTATGTCCTGGGCGGCGGAAAAATGCACTGAGTTCGTGCTTGCTTATCTGCACATCAGCGAGAGCTATAATCTCCAGAATATCTTCGGCTTGCAGGTTTAACGCAATTTTTAATTTTCTGAAGATGATATTATTGTTCAAACGTTGCTCTGGTTCAGGTTGGGGGCTATCGTTTTTGCCACGTTTATCGGTAATCAAACCATTTAGAAAAATTGCCAGTAGCGGGTCACTGCATTCCTGATACGCAGGATCATCCTCTTTTTTTAGCCAATCGCTGATCTGCTCCCGCGTGACCTGATGACCCGCCAGACCAAACAGAGAGATCATTTTTGAATCGCTAAAATCAAAAATAAAGCGGATACGGCGTAAGACATCATTATTGGTCACTGATTTTCTCCTCTTCCACCGGTTTTTTCCTTCGATACCCCGGCTTGACCAGAATTTCTAAATAAAAGGATTCGAGCTGTTTTGCTTCTGCCTGAGAAATGGATTTATTAATAGCAGACAGATGAATAACATCACTACTTG
>JAGLDI010000078.1 GCA_023145655.1 Desulfuromusa sp.
TATTTTTTAACTTCATATTTTATGGCTTCAACAAGCCTTGGAACTTTGATCTTTGGGTGGGTCATTTTAAACGTTTTTTTCATGGCATTTCCAAATGGGATGAGAAGAATTAAAAGCATACACCTTCAATTTACAAGTAAAATTATGCTAGGAGACTGTTGGACTATCCATGGCCCGGCTGCAAATCAGGCTGTCAGCCGAATTTTCACTTCGGCCCGTATAGTCCAACAGCCTTCTGGGGCGTCTACTGCCAGTTTATATTTTGGATCTTCCAGATAATTCACATCAATGATAGATGAAACGTTGTCGAAAAATTTGCGACAGTCCTCACTCAAATAACGAAGACGTACAGTTTTCCCTATTTTAGCATATATTTCTGTCAATTTGTTCAAAGCTTCAAGGAAAACGAAAGGATCGAAAGACCCTTGTGTCAAGATTCTCCGGTGTCAGACTTTGCTAAACCGAGGGAAATCGCTATTAGGGTCAGGATGTTAGCCTGAGTCATGTTTTCCAATAGCTTAAATCTGCAGTGGAGGGGGAGAGAACAGTTCAATCAGTGACTTTCTGTCTTAGCTCCTTCACTCTGCCCCGCTGCTTCTTCTGCCCGATTCGCTTTTCCATTGAACTTCTACTCGGCCGCGATTTTTTGCGCGGCTTTTGGGTGATCATGGCAGACTGAATCATTGTCTGCAGCAGATCCAGCGCATTAAGCCGATTCTGCTCCTGGCTGCGGGTCTGTTGAGATTTGATGATGATGGCACCATCCTTGTTGATCCGGTGGTCGGAGGATTGCAGCAGTCGCTGCTTTAACTCATCGGGAAGGGATGATCCGGGGATATCAAAGCGGAGGTGAATTCCAGTAGAGACCTTATTGACATTCTGCCCCCCCGCTCCCTGTGACCGGATAGCAGTTATTTCAATCTGTTTGCCGGAAATAATAATATCATCTGAAATTTGCAGGTCAGTCACAGGTTCTCCATTTTAACCGATCAATGGTCAGTAAAGGTCGGCTCTCAAACTTCGTGACAAAATTTCAAAAGCCAGATCAAGATCACTTTCTGGATTCAGCATCGGCCCTAAAAGCTGGACCTGACCAACCCGGGTCAGCAGGCGATCATTGTAGCAGGCTTGCGGTGCTAATCTTTGTAACTCTTTCAGCAGGTAGGTAAAATTCAGCTCACGGGTTATCTGCCGTGCTTCACCAAGACCAGTATAGCTCATTCCATTGCAGGTAAAAACCAGAGTCTCTCCAGTGCTGGTATAGATCCAGAGAGTTTTATCACGTTCTTCAGCTTTTAAAGTTTCAGTTGTTTTTATTTTTTTGGTCCTGGGGATACCGCCGGCAAGCAACGTTTTGCCCAGACTGAATTTACGTTGGGTGCTGGTTGCTTCGATCTGACCCGCACAACAGGTTGCGAGCAGTAACAGGTCGATGGTCTCATAACTGATGTTCAAAAGTTCACCACTTGATGTTTCAACCTGTAATGTCTGTGCTCCCAATTCGAAACGTGAGGCGTACTGTTGCCGGTTATGGCTCCTGACCCACTGAGAATCGATCACCAATGCTGGAACTTCAGCGTGATTGAGTTTTGTTGCCAGCTCTTCGGCTTGATTTTGATCAGCAAAACTGGCAATGGTGACAGGCTCACCGCCGGTAATTTTCTGCCGAGCTTCAAAAATAAGAATATTAAGTGCCGCAGCGATAATCTCTGCAACCACAGTTGCTTCCTGCTGCCAACGATGGACTGCCACAAGATACATGCTTATCCTCCACTTTCGTGCTTGAGCTGACTTGGACAATATTTCGGTGGTGATATATCCCCCGGTTTTATCATGACTTCCCGGAAAAATCTCATCTCAATACTCTGCCACTGGTCGGTAGATGATCAGCCCTTTTTGTCCGTCCAGATAGGGGAGTAACGCCTCATCAATCACCTGTTGCCGCCAGGGTCTTGTGGAAGCGTGCCGGAGGTAGGTTTTCCCATTCTTTTTGATGATGATTCCGGTGTGGGAGACATCGAGTCCGGGTAATGGGCTGTAGATACCGATGTAATCCCCGCTCTGCAATTGGTTGAGTAACGCTGCGTCGATGGCTTCAGGCAAAATAAAAGCAATCACCTGTTTTTTGACCGGATACCCTGACAGGTAGAGGGTTTTGTCTCCCTTTTGATTCAAATATTTCTCCACCCAACAAACATTGGTTCCACCAACTTGAGCAGTTATATCGCGCAACGGAGCGAGGGGGGTATTTCCCCAGACTGAGAAAAAATGGTTCCGATCCAAAAAAGTAACTTTTCCGTTGTGATAGCGAATCTGTCGCAGCACCTCTTTAAACTCGGTGAAGTTAGACGATCTTCGCAGTGCTTCCACATAATCGAGAAAGGTAAAACAATCTATTCCATCAAAGCGCAGGACAAAGATCTCAGCTGTGTCAGCAGTGCCGATCAAGGTATTGGCAAGGTATGGGGTCTGCAGAAAAGC
>JAGLDI010000079.1 GCA_023145655.1 Desulfuromusa sp.
TTGATGTCAATGAGTCACTGATCGCCTACTCCGCATCTGATAGTTATGCTCGTGTTCTGTTGGTTGGACTTCTCAACACGCTGGAATTATCAATCCTTTGTATCATCGGATCCACGCTGATCGGTGTCGTGATGGGGATCATTCGGGCTGGTAACAACTGGCTCGGCAGCCGTCTGGCGCTGGCTTATGTAGAGCTTTTCAGAAATCTGCCAAAACTCTTGATTCTGCTGGCTGTGTTTGTGGTCATGGTCAACCAGTTGCCGGTTGTTCGCAAAGCCTGGAGCATGTTTGACGGGGGCTATATTTCCAATCGCGCATTGTATTTTCCCACCTTGATCTGGGATGGTGGCATGCGTTTTGTGCTTGCCGGTATTTTTGTCTGGTTTGTTGCTGCCATATTTTGGGGGCGGCATGTCCATCGTCATCAGGATCTGACAGGTAAGCGCTTACCGGTCGCTTGGCCGGTGACTGGATCACTCCTTCTCGTCGTCCTGCTGATCTCAGAGGTGTTCAGTATTCCGTACCAGTTTTCCACTCCGGTTTTAAAAGTATTTGATTTTGTTGGTGGCGGGCGACTGTCGGTTCAGTTTGTTGCGTTGACAATCACCCTCAGTATTTATCATGGTGGACAAATTACCGAGTTAGTTCGGGGTGGTATTCAGTCTGTCTCTAAATCACAGATTGAAGCGGCCAATGCGTTGGGTTTAAGGCCGGGACAGATCACCCGGTTGGTTGTTCTGCCGCAAGCCCTACGGATGATCATCCCACCGATGGGCAATCAATACCTCAACTTGATCAAGAACACCTCTATCGGATTGGCTATTGGTTACTCGGATCTGGTCTCGGTTATGAGTACCTCAATTAATCAGACTTTCCGACCTATTGAACTGATGTCGATCACGATGATGACTTACCTGGCGATAAGCCTGGTGGTGACCGCTCTTCTCAACTGGTTTAATGCACGCACCCGAATTGTGGGGAATTAAGTGGTGATGGCTTCGCAAAAAGTCCACCCCACGGTGTTGCAGCAGTTTTTCGAGACATCTACATACAACACGTATGCTTTCACCCTCGAAAAACCACTACGCCTTGTGGTGCAAAATTTTTGCTTAGCCATCTTATTTGTTTTTGCGAGGTCATCAAGTGGCGAATACAGATAAACGAGACAGGATGATGCCTCCCGAGATGAAATTCGGCACCATCCGCTGGTTACGAATCAACCTGTTCAGTAGTGTTTTTAATAGCATTGTGACCATCAGTGTTGTGCTGTTTCTGTTATGGATTGTCCCGGCAGTCTTCTCCTGGATGTTTTTTGATGCCGTAGGCTTTAACGGTGATGAAGCTCTCTGTCGTTCAGCAAAGGGAGCTTGCTGGCCGTTCATGCGGGAAAAAGCACGACTTATCCTGTTTGGAACCTATCCGTACGAAGAGCAGTGGCGCGCAGCATTGGCCAGTTTGATTGTTATTGGACTGGTTGCCACTTTGATGTTTAAACGTTTAACCGTCAAGTTAATGATTCTCCTCTGGGTGGTTGGTGGCGCCCTGTTTGTCGGGCTCATGTTGGGAAGCATCGTGGGACTCTCTGCTGTGCAGACGGTTCAATGGAATGGCCTGCCGGTTTTTCTGCTACTGGCGGTATTCAGTCTGGCAGCGGCATTTCCCCTTGGAGTTATTCTTGCTCTTGCCCGCCACCAGAACCAGCACCTCCTGATTCGAAGTCTGGCGACTGGCTACATCGAATTGATTCGTGGGGTTCCTCTGCTGACGGTGCTTTTTATGGGGTTATTTATTCTTCCGATGATCATGCCCCAGGGATTTTACATTGAACCGTTGTTTGCTATCCTAGTTGCCCTGCTGATGTTTCATGCAGCATATCTCGCTGAGGATATCCGGGGTGGGTTACAAATATTGTCTCGGGGGCAATTTGAAGCTGCGGATAGCCTTGGTTTGAACTATCGGTATAAAATGTTGCTGATCATTCTGCCGCAGGCCTTGAAAAAAGCTCTGCCGGCTATTTTTAATACGCTGATCGGTGCATACAAAGATACATCGCTGGTGGTGATCGTTGGAATCCATGATATGCTTTCCACTGCCAAGATGGCTTACAGTGATCCCGGATGGCAAAGATACGGTCTTGAGGCCTATTTCTTTGTCGGGATTTGGTACTTTGTCTCCTGCTGGTGCCTGTCTGCTTATGGCCGCCGTTTGGAGAAGGTTGAGTTGAATTAAAAATCAGTTCAAAAATACTGAAATTGTTACTAACCCGAAGGGCTGCTTATCCCTCTGGTTTTGTTGATGGAAAAATAGTACTTAAACTTTTTCAAAGGAGGTATTTCGTATGAGACGTATTCTTGTTTTGGCTTTAGTGTTGTTGGCGTTGACGGTTGGATTTGCAACGCAGGCCACAGCGGGGGCAGTTCTGGATGAGATCAAGGCAGATGGGAAAATTATCTGTCTGGTGAATACCAACTCACCGGGTTTTTCGACTCCGGATAGTAAAGGTGTTTTTCAAGGGTTTAATACCGATTTTTGCAGAATGGCGAGCGCTGCAATTTTTGGAGATACCGGTAAAGCGGATATCCGGGGCATCGGTTTTTCTGACAGCATGAAGACCATTGTCGCTCGTAAGGCGCACATGGCATCCCGGAGTATCACTGATACCGGGACCCGTGATGCAGATCCCGGATTGGCTTTTGTGGTCACGACATTCTACGATGGCCAGGGTTTTATGGTTGCAAATAGTCTCGGGGTTAAATCTGCAACTGAATTGACCGGTGCCACTGTATGTGCAGAGGAAGGTTCGACCACATTACTGAATATCGCAGATTGGTTCGGAAATCGGAAGATGTCCTACAAGGTTGAAAATATTGGTGATAAAACAGCGCGTCTGCAAGCTTTCTTTGCCGGTAAATG
>JAGLDI010000008.1 GCA_023145655.1 Desulfuromusa sp.
GATATTTTACTTTATTACTTTGTAGCCCACCGATGAAATGCCATTGAACTGGTTCTGTGACCAGTGGCTCTTTTTCACGGAATTCCTGGACATAACTTTCTCCAAACAGCTTCTGCCCGGCATGAAAGGCCTCTTCTACCTGCTCCGCCGGTTTAACTTTGGAAACGGCAATCAATTTAACTTCTGCTGGATTGCGTCCGGTCTTTTGACAGGCGTTATTAATCCGATCATGGATTTGTGCAATATTGGCGGCAATGTTGTTCATCTTTTCTGCTCCATAAAATCAGATCAGTAGCGGCACACCCAGTTCTTTCATTGCTCCGGTCAGTTTACAGAGAGGGAGGCCAACAACATTGGTGTAGCTTCCCTCAATCCGGGCAACAAAACAGATTCCTATCCCCTGGATTGCATAACTCCCCGCTTTGTCAGCAGGCTCTCCTGTGGCAATGTAACGCGTGATTTCATCGTCTGTCAATTGACGAAACCAGACTTTAGTACTGACCGCTTCAATTCGCTGTTCTCTTGTTTCGCGGTCAATAATGGCGTAGCCAGAAAGAACCTGATGCTCACGCCCGGAGAGTTGTTTTAACATGGTGGTGGCATGAGCTTCATCACGTGGTTTCCCAAGGATCTGCTGATCGCACAGAACAATGGTGTCGCTGCCGATAAACCAGCGCCCGGAAATATTCTCCCGGTTTGCCACTTCGGTGGCTTTATCGAGACTTAAACGGATCACATGCTCCTCTGGAGTTTCACCCTTCAGGATATGTTCATCTGCCCGGCTGGGAATGACTTGAAATTCAAGGCCGATCTGTTGCAACAGTTCACGCCGACGTGGTGATGCTGAAGCCAGAACCAGTTGATTTGTCATGAGTGCTCCTCCCGTTTGGCGGCAATCGTTTCCCACCACTGCGGCAGTGCCGCGAGGGCTCGCTCTGCCATAGCCAGTCGGCGGTCGGCCCGTTTCATTTTTCGCTTCAGGTCCAGAGGGGGAAAGAGACCATAATTGATATTCATCGGCTGAAAATTAACCTCTTCCGCTGCCGATAAATGACCCAGCAGTGAACCAAGTGCCGTCTCTGCTGGGGGGAATGAAATAGCCTCCCCACGGAGTTGACAGGCGGCAAAGATCCCTGCCAGAAAACCACCGGCTGCCGATTCGACATACCCTTCAACACCGCTCAACTGACCTGCAGCATAGATATGAGGGGCGGCTTTAAACTGCAAGGATCGGGTCAGACATGCCGGGGCATTGATGAAGGTGTTACGGTGCATACTGCCAAGCCGGGCAAATCGGACTTGTTCCAGTCCAGGGATGGTGCTGAAGATTCTTTTTTGTTCCGGGTAGGTGAGACGGGTCTGGAAACCAACCAGATTGAACAGCGAGGCATTGCGGTTATCCTGTCTGAGCTGCAGGACAGCATAAGGGATCTTCCCGGTTTGTGGATCGGGAAGTCCGACCGGTTTCATCGGGCCGAAGGAGAGGGTCTGTGCTCCGCGAATCGCCATCTCTTCGATCGGCATGCACCCTTCAAAGTGGATCAGTTTTTCAAACTCCCGTCCGGCAACTTTGTCGGCATCGACAAGTGCTTGAACAAAAGTGAAGTATTGTTCTTCATTCATCGGGCAGTTGATATAATCATCTCCCCCCTTGCCATACCGGGAAGCCCGCCAGGCAATATCAAAGTTGATCGAATCAACTTCAACAATCGGGGCGATTGCATCATAGAAGTAGAGGTGTTCACTGCCGGTCAGTTTTTCCAGCTCGGTAGATAGCTTTGCCGAAGTCAGTGGGCCGCTGGTAAGGATGGTTGTTCCTGCCGCAGGAAGTTTAGTGACCTCTTCCCGGATCAGTTCAATATTGGGGTCGGCAGCAATTTTGGCACTGATATAGCT
>JAGLDI010000080.1 GCA_023145655.1 Desulfuromusa sp.
ACCGGACAAGATAGTTGACGCGAGATACATTGGTGGTATTCTAGGCGGTGTAGTTTGTCGTTTTATTGGAAGCGAGAAAGATAAATAGTGCCCAAGAAGGATCTAAGACCATGAGCCCCCCGCGCAGTTCCCTGTCACATAATATTTTCCGACTGATTATTTTTGGCTTCATCATCTGTATGGCTTCTCAAGCATGGGGTGAAGAGTTGAAAAAAAAGAAGGAGATCCATGTGTTCATCAAAGAGCAAGTTCTGATTGCCCTGGAAGATGGAGAGAAAATCTACCACTTTGATATTGTAACGGGAAGGGAAGGTAAAGAGACCGAAGCCGGCAGATTTAAAATCTTTAAAAAATTCAAAAAATATACCAGTAAAACCTATGGCTCTGAAATGCCGTACACCATGTTCTTCACTAAAGATGGTAAGGCAATTCACGGCACGCAGATGGCTATTCTTCGCTCATATCTGCATTCCTATTTAACCGAATCCGTAGGTTCGCAAGGTTGTGTCGGGTTAACGGATGAGAAGGCAAAGGCATTGTTCGAGTGGGCGCCCATTGGTACCCTTGTCGTGGTCATGCCCGAAGAAAAATAACCAGTTGAAACGTTTTGAAATGAAATTTTCTTATAGAAATTCATTCCCTGTCCTGTTGCTAATTTTTTTATTAGCCCTGCCGACAGCTTACGGAGTGTGTGGCCAAAAGGCTGATATCGTCCTTGTCTCCAAGAGCGAGCGACGCCTGGATCTTGTGAACAAAAATGGAATTTTTGCCTCATTTCCAATAACTTTGGGGGCGAATCCAGTTGGACATAAGGAGAGGCAGGGTGATGAGCGAACCCCGGAAGGCCACTACTTACTTGATTATAAAAACTCAAGCAGTAAATTTTACAAGTCAATCCACATCTCATACCCCAATCACAAAGATCGAGTTAACGCCCGCAAACTGGGGGTTGATCCCGGTGGCGATATCATGATTCATGGTCAAAAGAATGGTTTGGGGTGGGCGTCCCCAGTTATCCAATTTTTCCTTTGGACCAACGGTTGTATTGCTCTGCATGATGAGGACATGGATCTGGTCTGGGCAGCTGTCGATCCCGGAACGCCAATTGAGATTCAACCATGACTTTCCAATCCAGAAACTAAACAAGCAGAGGACCTGATTTATTCAGGTAAACGCTGCCAAGAATCTGATATACAGTTTTAGAGATGAATACGAAACCCTTAGAAAAGGAATGGGAACTTAAGATGATTTCACCGCCGACAAAAGTGGTCTATGCCGTAAGAATACTCTACCTGGTCGTTGGCATCGGTATTATTCGAACATCCATAACTGTAGTACAGTATGTTGATGTCAGGTCACCGTATTTTTTAATTTTCACTAAAGGCTTAGTCTATGTGGGCTCCTTACTCTTGATCAACCAATTGACCAAAGGAAAGAATTGGGCGCGATGGTCACTGGTCGTAATTTTTTTGATAAGTATCCCTCTAAATATCATCCCGGCCATAGAATCAATTTCATTTAGCCCTCTTCATCCACTTTTATCATCTTTACAATTGGGGCTCCATCTAATTGCTTTGTTTTTCCTATTTCATAAGAGTTCTTCCGAGTGGTACCACTCATAGAACCTAAGTGGGACGTAGTTGATAAATCCACTTCCCCTTTTTATCCACTCTTCTGCCATGCCAAGCTGAGTCAGGTTGATAAAAAACTGTTTTGGAGAAGGCAGTTTTTAAATCCATATTCAGTTGATAAATTGAACCAGTAGTGACCAGTTTATCCTTCCCACTAAGCAAGAATACATCTTTCTTTGTTTAAATCATAAAAATGTTGAGCCTCGTTTTGCTGCTGTTGATCAAATCTCGGATATTAGAGGGGGTGTGATTCAGGTTTAGGCAAAGTTATTGAATCAAAAGCGATAATCTCTATTGACCTACTGGATACCGTGGCGTACAAATTATAGTTTACTTTGTCTGCTGTTATCGAAAATCTCGTTGGTGATATTTGTACTGCCTGGAAAAGTTAAAACATCATGACTAAGCCCCATCTGCCCACCGCTTTTTATACTCACACCCGCTGGCTACGGCGGCGAACCCATCAGTTCCTCAGTCATTTTAAGATCAGCGATAATACTTTTTTAATCGTCCTTGCAGTGATTGTCGGTTTACTCGGTGGGCTGGGAAATTATCTGTTTCGTAAGACGATTGATTTGATCCATTGGCTGGTTGTTGAACAGAGTCTTGAGCTGTTTGATATCTCTTTGGAGCACTGGTCGATGCAGCGAATTCTGGTGCTGTTTCTGCCGGCCATCGGTGGTCTGTTGGTTATCCCGTTGTGGATATTGTTTGCCAAGGATCTGAAGGGGGGGTTTTCCGGGTTTTTGGTCAAGGTTAATCTGAAAGGAGCCAAACTGCCATTCCGGCCACTTTTCACTAAGGGATTGGCCTCTGCGATCACTCTCGGTACCGGCGGTAGTGCTGGTCAGGAAGGGCCGATTGCCGTCATCGGTGGAACGATCGGCAGTCAGTTCGGAAAAATGTTCAAAATGAGTGGCGACCGGATCAAGGTGTTGGTGGCATGCGGTGCTGCTGCGGGTGTTGCGGCCACTTTTAACGCGCCCCTTGCCGGAGTGTTCTTTGCTACAGAAATTGTTCTCCTCTCCTCTTTTGAGGTGGCAAGCTTTACTTCAATTGTTATCGCCAGCGGGATGGCGACCGTTGTTTCTCGTGCATTGCTGGGGAATGTCTCAGAAATTGTGACACCACCCTATTTCATGACCAATTTTTGGGAAATCGGGTTGTATGTTCTCCTCGGATTGTTGATCGGTGCGCTGGCCGCAGGATTTATTGATCTCCATTTTAAAATCAAGGATTGGATCACAGCTATCAAGCTTCCACGTTTGAGTAAACCGATTCTCGGTGGGCTGGTGGTTGGGATGATCGGCATTGGTTTGCCGCAGATTTTTGGTAATGGTTATGAATTTGTCAGCCTGGTTCTGGTCGGTAATCATGCCTGGTATCTGTTGGCGCTGCTGGTCATGGCCAAGATGGTGGCAACGTCAATTACCCTTGGCTCAGGGATGCCGGGTGGATTGTTTGCTCCTTGTCTGTTTTTGGGGGCAATGGCAGGAGGAGCCTATGGCCATGTTCTGGAGATACTTTTTCCTGCAGCAGATATTTCAGCCGGAGCCTATGCTCTGGTCGGGATGGGGGCTTTTCTGGCAGCGGCAACCCATGCGCCGATGACCGCTATCTTTCTGCTATTTGAAGTCACAGATAGTTATCAGGTTATTGTCCCGATTATGTTGACTTGTGTCATTGGAACCTCCGTTGCCCGCCATTTTAAAAAAGACAGTTTGGAGACGGTGGAATTGAGCCGTCTCGGAATTGATCTGGAAGCGGGAAAAGAACGAAATATTATGAAGAACCTCTCGGTTGGTGAGGTGATGTCCCACCGGGTTGAAACTGTACCGGAAAATATGACTCTAGGCCATTTCGCTGAATTTATTCAGCAGACACAACATACCAATTTCCCGCTGGTTGATGAGCTGGGGGAGCTGACTGGAATTATCTCGGTTCAGGATTTTATGGGGGTGGTTTTTGAGAAAGAGCTGATGGACCTGGTTGTGATAAAAGAGCTAGCGACCAAGGATGTCATCACGGTTCACCCGGAAGAGGATCTCGATACTGCGATGCGAAAAATTGGTTACCGCAATATTGAACAACTGCCGGTTGTCGATCGCGAATCACATCGCCATCTTTACGGGATTATCTCCCGGCGCGATATGGTTTCAGCCTACAACCGTGCTCTGATGACTCGCACTCTGGAGGATGAAGATGGCTGACCTTCTGGAAGAGTTGAATGAGCCACAGCGGCAGGCGGTTCTGCATGGGGACGGCCCACTGTTATTGCTTGCTGGTGCCGGTTCCGGGAAAACCCGCGCCTTGACCCACCGGATTGCCCATCAAATTAGTGAATGCGGAGTTCCGGCTTGGCGGATTATGGCGGTGACCTTTACCAATAAGGCTGCAGCAGAAATGCGTGAACGCCTTGAGCGGTTACTGGGGGAGGGAGATCTCCCCTGGATCTCCACCTTTCATTCCGGGTGTGCCAGAATCTTGCGGCAGGAGATTCACCATCTTGGCTACGGTAGAGATTTCACTATTTATGATGACCAGGATCAACTGCGGTTGCTGCGTGATCTGCTAAAAGGTGAGGGAATTTCAGAAAAGGTTCTGAAGCCACGAGCCCTGGCCGCGTTCATTGATCGGGCAAAAAATCGTGGGCTTCTCCCTGACACTCTGGATGAAATTCGTGCTGATGAGCAGCTTCTTGCAGAACTGTATACCCGCTATCAACAGAAACTTAAAACGGCCAATGCGGTCGATTTTGGTGATTTGTTATTGCTGACTGTCCGGCTGTTTGAGGACCATCCTCAGGTCAGAGAGCAGTGGCAGGAGCGTTTTTCCCATCTGCTGATTGATGAATTTCAAGACACTAATCGGGTACAGTACCGGTTGATGCAATTGTTACTCGACCCGGAAACAAATCTGTGTGTCGTTGGTGATGATGATCAGTCAATCTACCGCTGGCGCGGTGCTGAAGTTGGTAATATTCTCAGCTTTGATTACGATTTTCCGACAGTAAAAATTATTCGATTGGAACAGAATTACCGTTCCACACAAACTATTCTACAAGCTGCCGGAGCGGTGGTCGGGAACAACAGTGACCGCCGGGAGAAAGAGCTCTGGACCGATAATCCGGTTGGTGATTCAATCCATATTGAAGCCGCTCCTGACGATCTGGATGAGGCCCGCTTCGTTGCTGCAGAGGTGAGTCGATTGCGGGGCAATGGCTGCAATCTGCGGGATATTGCGGTTTTTTACCGGACCAATGCTCAGTCACGGGCTATTGAACAGGCTCTGCTGGGTGAAAAAATTAAGTATGTGATGTTTGGCGGGGTCAAGTTCTATTCCCGTCTTGAAGTTAAGGACGCTCTTGCTTATCTGCGGGTTCTGGTCAATCCAAAAGATTCGCTGGCAGCCCGTCGGATCATCAATGTCCCGACTCGGGGGATCGGTCACACGACAGTTGAACGAATTGCTACTTTTGAGAATGAGGCGGGTGGTTTTCTCCCTGCCTGCAAGCTGGCGTTGAAAAAAGATGGTCTGAAAGGAGCGGCGGCAAAAAAAGTTACTGCATTTGTTGCACTGATCGACGATTTCACTGTTCGACTGGAGAGAATCCCCTATCCACAATTAATGGCAGAATTACTTGATGCCAGTGGTTATGCGCCGCTGCTTAAAGAGGAAGCAGAAGGGTCTTTGACCAGTGACGGTCGTCAGGAAGCCAAGGGACGGTTGGAAAATCTGGAACAGCTGTTGGTGGGGATGGAAGAACATGCTGCCACAACTGACTCGGTTCACGACTATCTGGAGCAGATAGCGCTGATTACCGATCTGGACAGATACGATGCAACCCAGCAGCGGGTGACACTGATGACCCTTCATTCGGCCAAAGGACTGGAATTTCCGGTGGTCTTCATGACCGGGATGGAAGAGGGGTTGTTTCCCCATGCTCGTTCTGGTGATCTCGGGGAGGAACTGGCTGAAGAACGGCGTCTCTGCTACGTCGGGATGACCCGGGCAATGGAGAAACTCTATCTCTCTCATGCCCGGCGGCGGCGGGTTTATGGAACTTATCAGTTTAATCCTCCGAGTCGCTTTTTGGCGGAAATTCCAGTGGAATTGCTGAATGATTTTGCTCCAGCGGTGGTGCTGCCAGAAAAATCAAAGCCTGAACATAACCTGGCCTCTTTAATGGATCTTGTTGACGGGTCTGAACTCGCTCCACCGGGTGATAATACAACTATTGTGGTTCCAGGTACGACCTCAGTACGGGATCATTCAACCCCCGCTGACGGTGGTTTGCGGTTAGGAAGTAAGGTACGGCATGTCAAATTTGGAATTGGGACTGTGCGTCGTCTGGAAGGGAGTGGCGACAAACAGAAAGTGACGGTCTATTTCAACTCGGTTGGATCGAAAAAGTTGTTGTTGAAATTTGCGGCTCTCATGCCGGTTTAAAAGAAGTTATTATGATTGACTCAGAGAGAAAATTTACCCTGCTATTGGTGGATGACAACCCCACCAACTTGCTGTTGCTGGTCAAAATCATTGAATTTGATCTGCCGGAAGTGCGTGTCTTGACCGCTTCTTCTGCCCTGAAAGGGTTGCAGTTGGTCGAACAGGAGCAGATCGACGGTGCTTTTATTGATGTGCATATGCCGCAGCTGGATGGTCTCGATATGTGTCGGCAGCTGCGGGTGAACCCACGCACTGCTGCCATCCCGTTGGTTCTGATGACCGCACATATTGCATCACCGGAAATACGGGCTGAAGGACTCGAGGTTGGAGCTTATGACTTTATTTCCCAACCGATTAGCAATGTTGAAATGCTGGCACGGATTAAAGTGATGCTACGACTTTGCGAGAGTGAAAAGTGCTCCACTGAGAGCAACCAGCAGTTACAGCACCGGTTGAATGAACAGGAAGAACGTCTCCGTTGGATCAGAGGGCTGCTAATTTCGGGAAATGGGCCGCTCGCAGAATTGGATCCGAAACTGTTGCGTCATCTGGCTGATGAATTACCCGATCCTGCTAGAATTGACGATCAATTGTTCTTTGAACAGTTAATTATTGAGTTTCCACATCCCTGGCGTCGTACCCTGTTAAAGCTATCATTGCTGGACAGTATTCCGAGTTCTTTGGCGCAGAAAATAGGTGAAATTGATGATGTTGCTGCCGTGTTTGAGTATTTGAGCCGACATCAGCTCTCCTCAGTAATAGTGGTGGGAGAAGAAAATCATTTTTCTTTCAAACCACAGATTGTGGAAGTATTACGTGAGAAGGGGCAGCAGAACCTTTCTGTCGCAGAGCGACAGCAAGTTTATCTGGTTGCCGCTGATTGGTATTGTCAGGGGAAAGATTATTCTGCAGCTCTCGGGATTCTCATTTCCAGCGGAGAGTATGCTGCTGTTTCGCAGCTTCTCAGCCAGGTTGGCTTTGTGCTGCTGGATCATAATTACCCCTCCCGAATTGCTCCGCTGCTTGAAAAAATTCCACTAGCGCAAGTGAAGGGCTGTCCCTGGATAGCTCTATTTCGTGCTTGCAACGACATTTATAATCAATCTTCCAGTGCGGTCGGCTGGTTGTCCTCAGCCTATCAACAGTTTCAGGCTCGAGGAGATTTGCGGGGCGAGTTGCTGGTTCTGTCTCAGGAATTCTGCCAGGCATTTTTTATTAATGGGGATTTTCTACCTCTGGGGGATCGTTTGCCCCGTTTCCGGCAATTGGCAAAAGATTTATCTCCTGAGTTGGAAGCTGTTGAACGTTTAAAGGTGGCATTTTCTTTTGGCTTGGTAGAATTATTTTTTATGGAAGAGTTATCGACAGTTGATTTGATCTTGAAAGATTCTCTGGCTGAAGCACAGCAGTTGAATCTATTTGATCAACAGTTGGAGCTGAATTTGCTCCGGGCATTTTATGCTTTGCGCCTGGGGCGTTATCTTGTCTCTCGGACAGCTATGGAACATGGTCTGAGGTTGGCAGCCGAGCGGAGTGCTTTACCGCACTGTCTCTGGTTGCAAACAATTGCCTGTGTTCTCCTTCGTGATTCTGGAAATTTTGCTGGTTTACAGAGACAACAGTCAACTTTTATGAAGTTTCAGCGTCATGGACCACAGCAGCAGCGGGTTATCTCCTCTTTGATCAGTTACTATACGGTGACCCTATTGTTGGCCCGGGGGCAGAAACAAGCTGCAACTGAAGTTCTTGATTTAGCAATGCAGGAAGGGGGGACGGCAAATAGTCTCTATCTATACAGTCGTTTTTTACAATTGAGGGGGTGGATACGAGCTCTGTCCGGGGAAGAGATCGCGGCTCGCAATGACCTCGAGGCCGGATTGAAAAATTTAAACTCCGTGAATGTCGGACTGTTTAACTTAGAGAACTTACTATTTGCGGGAGGTACCTGTTATGCACTGGCTGATTTTGTTGCCGCAGAAAAATATTTGACTCTAGGTCTGGCTGGGTCAGAAAAATATCAGGAGGAGCGTTTCCGTTCGGGGTTCCTTGTGTGGTTGGCAGTCACGCAACACAAATTAGGTAAAGTTGAATCTGCTACTCAAAATTTGACAGATTTTATTGAGTTGTTTCAACGCCACCGGTTAAATTTTTTCTGGGGTTTTACCCCCGACCTTATCAAAAATCTCTTGCCGCTTATTTCTCAGCATGAGCAAAGAATGTTGTTAAAACCGCTATTGGAAGAACAGCTACTTTGTTCTCTTGATGGAGACGGCAATCAGATCCCGTTGCTTGAAATTTGTTGTCTGGGAAAGTTTCAGTTAAGGTTGGAACAGAAAACCTTTGTTTTGAGCCAGGTGGGGCAGGCCTCCCGGCAGATTTTTGCCCTTTTAGTTGTCGCTCCAAATTGTAAACTAAGTATTGAACTGATGATGGGAATATTGTGGCCGGAAAGTTCATCTCATAAGGCCAGAAACAGTTTTGATACAGCCCATTCTCGCTTGCGTAAAGCTTTGGAGAGGTGTTTCGGTCAGCGTGTCCGGCAAGATTATCTGGTGTTGGAAAAAGGGATGTTGTCGTTACGGAACGTGCAGGTTGATAGTATTTTATTTACTCAAACTATGGGGAGTGTTCGCTACCATATGCAGCGGGATGATTTCTGGCAGGCGGAACATACTTTGTGGAAGATGGATCGTTTCTGGGGGGGGGCGTTTTTGTCCGGGTATGATTTAGACGGTGATTTCTCTCTTCAACGTGAACAATTAACCCAGTTACGTCTGGAACAACTCGGTGTCCTCGCCCGATTGCTGCAGCAGCGACAACAGTTGGATGAAGCAATTAGATTATTGCAACAGGGGTTGTTGCTTGATTCAACTCATGATCCTATAATCCGACAGTTACTGTTCATCTTCCGGCAGCAGAATGATATCTATTCTGCTGATAGATTATTGGAAAAGTATCGTGATGCGCTTCAGGGTGAAGAGTATGACGCTGAAGAAATCGACGAATTGATTGAAATTCTGAGCACTTGATCGCTCAGTAAATATTAACAAACAAAGGAGAATAAATAGTTATGTCAAGTTGCGAGGGTTGTAGCGATAGTTCCTGTTCAATTAATCAACAGGGGGATCCGAATGATCAACAATTCCAGATTCGACAAGCTCTGGATAAACGGATGTGTGAGGTCGAAAATAAAATTATTGTGATGTCAGGTAAAGGGGGGGTTGGAAAAAGTACCACAGCGGTCAATCTTGCGTTGGCACTGGTTGCACAGGGGAAAAGAGTTGGTTTGCTTGATATTGACATCCACGGCCCGAGTATTCCGAAGATGTTGGGACTGGAAGGGAAACACCCCGATGCGGATGATGAGGGGATTCATCCCATGGAAGTTGCAGGATTGAAACTGATGTCAATCGGTTTTCTCTTGCCATCAACCAGTGAGGCAACAATTATGCGTGGACCGATGAAGCATGGTGCCATTCAGCAATTACTGGCCGATGTTGTCTGGGGTGAGCTTGATTATCTTCTTCTGGACTGCCCTCCCGGAACCGGAGACGAACCTTTAAGTGCGGTGCAGCTGCTAGGCTCTGGTTCGGCAGCCGTTGTTGTCACCACCCCACAGGATGTTGCCCTGACCGATGTGGAAAAATCGCTCAGTTTCTGTACGGCACTGAAGTTGCCAGTGGTTGGTTTAGTTGAAAATATGAGTGGCTTTATCTGCCCTCACTGTGGTGAGAGGTCGGATATTTTTAAGAGTGGTGGTGCTGAAAAATTGGCAGAAAAAACCGGAGTCCCTCTGTTAGTGCAGATTCCTTTTGAGCCATTGGTGGTGATCGGTGGTGATGCCGGTAAACCACATTTTCTTGAATATCCCGATTCAGCGACCAGTCAGGCGATGCAACAGGTGGCAATGGCGGTTATAAAATTCAACGAGGAAAAATAATAAACAGCAGTTTTTGGGGAATGATTATGAAGATCAACCATCAAGATGTTGAACATGTGGCACGATTAGCCCGCTTATCTCTGGAACCGGATGATTTGAAAATTATGACCGGGCAGATGGATGCGATTCTCGGTTATGTCGATAAACTCAACGAACTGGATACCACCGGTATTGAGCCGCTGGCGCATGCCGTTCCAATGTCAAACGCATTTCGTGAGGATGAAATAACGGAACCGATTGGCGTTGAACGGACATTGCAGAATGCTCCGCAGCAGGCTGATAATTATTTCAAAGTTCCTAAAATTATTGAGTAGTGATGGCTGCGGTTACCGCAGTTTGGAGTGTGTATGAAATTTCATGATTTATCAATTCAGGAAATGCGCCAGAAGTTGCTTTCGGGGGAACTGACCTCGATTGAGCTGACCCAGCAATGTTTACAGCGAATTAAGGCAACGGATAACCAACTGAATGCCTTTATTACTGTTTGTGAAGAGGAAGCTCTGGCAGCAGCAGTGGTGGCTGATCAACAGTTGGCGACAGGAAGTGCTCCGTTACTGACCGGAATTCCGATTGCGGTAAAAGATATTTTTAATACCCTGGATGTTCGAACCACCTGTGGTTCTAAAATTCTTGATAATTATATTTCCCCCTATGATGCCACTGCCGTTGCTAAATTGCGCGAACAAGGGGCGGTTATTGTTGGCAAGCTGAACATGGATGAGTTTGCCATGGGGAGCTCCAGTGAGAACAGTGCTGCCGGGGTGGTGCATAACCCCTGGGATTTGGAACGGGTTCCAGGAGGATCTTCCGGAGGGAGTGCTGCGGCAGTTGCCTCGGGTCAAGTGGTGGCAACTCTGGGGACTGATACTGGTGGCTCAGTGCGGCAACCGGCGTCCCATTGTGGAGTTGTCGGGCTGAAGCCAACCTATGGCCGGGTTTCTCGCTATGGGGTGATTGCTTATGCTTCTTCCCTCGATCAGGTTGGTCCAGTGGCGGGAAATGTTGCTGACTGTGCATTGATGCTCGGGGTGGTTGCCGGTTATGACCCCGCTGATTCCACCTCGGTTGATTGCCAGGTTCCTGATTATCTGGAAAATCTCAACGCTGGGGTTGCCGGAAAAAAAATTGGCCTGCCGAAAGAATATTTTATCGCCGGACTTGATCCTGACATCAAAAAGGCTGTTGATGCTGCTATCGAAACCTATCGGCAGCTGGGGGCTGAGATTGTCTCTGTCAGCCTTCCCCATACCGATTATTCGGTAGCCTGCTACTATCTGATCGCCATGGCAGAAGCCTCAAGTAATCTGGCCCGTTACGATGGGGTTCGCTTCGGGGTCCGTCAAGACAGCGGCGATGGTTTGATCGGGATGTACCAGCAGACCCGGAGCGCCGGTTTTGGTGATGA